>CALBBI010000131.1:0-2956 GCA_937926935.1 uncultured Bacillota bacterium | reverse complement strand
GAAGAGATATCGGAGCTACTGTAGCAGCATATGGCTCTAAAGATTTAATTGGTTTAAGTTTAAAAAGAAAAAGATGAAAAGCTTCTTGAAAAGAGAAGTTTTTTCGTTTATACTTTTAATAGTAGAAAGTGGTGGAAGGATGAATAAAAAAGGTTTTACTTTAGTTGAGGTAATAATGGTGGTTGTGATTCTTGGTATAATTATAGGGGTTGCAGTGCCATCTTATATAGCTATAACTAATAATATTAAAGAGAAAAACTATAATCAAAAGATGGATAATATTAAAGCGAAAGCCTTGGAGTATGCTAAAGATAATAATGTTGAATCTATTACGATACCTGTTAAGGCTTTAATTGAGGAAGGATATTTAGCAGAAGAGAATCCAGATAACAGTGATAATGAGAAGATTACTAATCCTTTGGGTGGATATCTAGATTGTATTAATATAGATATTGTAAGAGTAGATGATTCTTATGAGATTAGTATTAGTGATACTAAAAATTGCAGTACAGAAAATATTGTTAATAATGATAAAATAAATATTGAAGTATATGAGTATCGTAATAATCAAATTGGAAATAAACTAGGAACGAATGGTAACGTTAGTTGGACTAATAGCGATAAGGTATTATTGTATGCTGATGTTTCAAAGTTAGAAGGTATAGGTAGTGATACTACTTGGAATTATGGAACATTAAGTAAGAAGAAGAGTGGTAATATTGCTACTTCGCCTACTGTAGATGAAGCTTACGCTAATATTTATGTTGTTGAGGCATTGGTGTTCTTAAATAGTGAATATACTTTTAGTATTAGTACTAATAGTGGAGTTGCTACTCAGAAGGTTGATGTAAAAATAGATAGAGAAAAGCCTTCGGCTAATGCTAGTGTATCAAGCGAATGGACTAAAGAAAATAATAAAGATGTTTTAATAAGTGGTTCAGATGGTAATGGCTCTGGGGTTAAAAGCTATTATATAGGAGATAATGATAATGTATCAAATACGGAAGTTTTTAATCTTGAATATGAAAATGATACTAAAAAAGATTATTTAAGTGTGCCTTTAGATGTGGGAACGTATTATTTATATGCGATGGATAATGCGGGTAATATTTCAAATTCTTATAAATTTACAGTAAGTGGTATAGATAAAAATGGCCCTGTTTGTAAGTATCCAACTGGTAATTCAACTTGGACTAATCAAAATGTTGTTTTAACATATGGTTGTAATAATGATTTAGGAACAGGTTGCGCAGAAAATCAAGAACAGACTACGACAATAGATTTTACTGCTAAAACTTATCCTTTGAAATATACGATTAAGGATAATTTGGGCAATGAAACTACATGTGAGAGAAGTATTGATGTCTTTGTTGATAAGACGGCACCTAAGTGTGAATCTAGTGGTGGGTCTGATACTTGGACAAATGGAACAAGAACTATAACTGGAACTTGTTATGATGATGAATCAGGATGTGCAGGAAATGTTAATAAACTGTATAATTATGAAATTAACTCTACAACAGAATCTCCTGGCGCTGTTTATGATAAAGTAGGTAACTCTACAGTTTGTCCTAATCAAACGGTTAAAATAGATAAGACGCCACCAACGTGTACTCCGACTACAAGTTCTAATGGTTGGACTAATAAAGACGTGACAGTATATGGGATTTGTTCTGATGATATGTCGGGATGTAAGGATAATAAAATTACGGGTGCTACTTATACTGAAGAAGGCAGTTATTGGAAGTCACCAGGAACGATATATGATAATGTAGGGAATAGTACAATTTGTGCAAGTGCTAATGTTTTAATTGATAAAACGCCACCAACGATAAGTGTTAGTTTTGATAGCACTTTGTCTAATAAATCAAAGACAATTAGCGTTACTACTTCTGATAATCTTAGTGGTGTAATAACAAAACAATATATAACCGCTAATGATACGATTGATTCATTTCATGATTTTGATGATAGCTATGTTACAAATACTAATGGCAGTGGAATAAAAATTATGGATAGGGCTGGGAATGTGGCAACATATGAGTTTTATGCTAATATTGATAATTCTTCGCCACAAAAGCCATCATGGGGTTTTTTGAATTATTTTAGGGATTGTGATATAACTAGGTCTTTTACTTGTACAGACCAGTATCGGAAGAATGATTGTACATTAATTATTTCTAATAGTTCTTATTTTTCTTGCACATACGCAATAATTGCAGGAGATAGCGGAACATGCAACCAAGAATTATATAAGAATGGCTGGTCAAAAGCCTGTTCTTATTCTGAATCAACAGCTCCCACTTTTTACTCTAAAGAATATGTTAATGGTAAACTTGTCCGTGAAGGCTATGGCATTCCGAGTACAAGAGCATATAATGGCTCACTTATTTATGAATCATATGCTATTGATAAAGCGGGAAACTGGAGTGAGCCTGGATACTTAAGAATATATCCAGGATAGGCTTAAAGAAAGGAATAAAATGAAAAAAGAACATGTATTAATATTATTAGCAATAGTCTTTGTTGCAATTTTAGTTGGAAATTTTATTTGGTTTAAGAATAAATCTAAAGATGATGCATCTATCAAAGAACAAGAAAATGAAAATGTCTCAAAAATATCTATTGTTGAAGCCCAAAAAATGCTTAGCGAAGAGTATCCCGACTACAAATTTATTTTTGAAAAAGAGTTTGAATCAAATTATGTTTTTAAAGCCTTTGAAAATGATGTTTTAAAAGATGAAAGATATTGTGTTAGTTTTGATGGATTAACAAAAAGTGTGACAGTTTTAGTTGAGTCACAATAATGAATAAACTAAAAATTAAGAAGCAAAAATTGCTTCTTTTTGTCAAGAATTAGAATTTAAGTAGCTTATATTAAAAAATTTTGTTACAATTAAGTTAGGTATAATAAAGGAGGAGATAATATGCCTAATAAGAAGTATGTTTATGACTT
>CALBBI010000130.1:0-1213 GCA_937926935.1 uncultured Bacillota bacterium | reverse complement strand
CTTAATTCTTTTAGTTCTTTATTAGCACTTTTCCAAGATTCCTTGCGTATTTCATCTAGGGCATCCTGAGCCCAACAAACACAGTGGTAAGGGTCCGTACAACGAAGGGCCAGTGGGCAATACTCTTTGGCACAATCGCTAATCCATCTAGCACCATCGCCTGATATAACTTCTATTTGTGATAACTGTTCTTCACTTAATGATTTAAAGAAGTCTTCAAGTACACTCTTACCATGGTTTTTTCCAACCCAAACAATGGTGTTGGTATCATGATTTATAACGGTTGTGATATATTTATGTCCTTTACTATAACTTGTCTCATCTATTCCAATTCTTTTAAGACCATTTAATCTAGATGAAGGATTTGGTTCTAGGTATTCTCTAGCTCTTGAGACACATCTTCCTACCGTAAGCCAAGATATACGCATATATTCAGATATAGCTGATTTACTTAGTGATTTAGCCATCCAGGCTACAGTTAAATCAAAATCTTTGGTGAATCTACTATTATGAAAGGCAAAAGGAACTCTTGAAGTTATTACTCCATGTTTCTTACAAGTAACTCTTGGCACCTCGCATCTAATATCTAGAAGTATGCCACCTAAGTCTAATCCTCTATATGTCTTAATATTCTTAGACGAATCATATCTAGGTAGTTTCCTATTATCATTACAAAGTGGACATCTACATTGTTCACTCTTATAAAGCTCTACATCAACAATTATTTTCTTACATCCATCATTTATATTTGTATATTCTGCACTTTTTACCTTAATCTTATTGACACCAAGAAGATTCTTTATTAACTTATTAATTGTCATCATATATGTTAGCTCCTTTTGTTTTGGTCGATAATAGGATACTAAATGTATGATGACTTTTCTATATTAAATCTAACAATCTACAATCGTGTGGTTGACAAGTTCAGTATTTACGGGTGTATTTTGAATCATCAAGTAATAAATGCCTCATTATTCTAGATGATTTTTCCCATTTATCTTGTTGTTGCTTAACTCTTTGAAGATATATGAACCAATTTAAATACGATTGTAGATTTTCAACTCTCATACTAGTAAATCTATAAATATAGCTTTTAAGCCAAGAACACATGTTGTTTATAAGTTCCATATGTTCAAGATATTCTTTGTTTTTAGTATCTGCTTTATAGAATTCTTCTTTAGCATTTAGTTCTTCAATCAATTTAAAGTGGGCA
>CALBBI010000129.1:0-5174 GCA_937926935.1 uncultured Bacillota bacterium | reverse complement strand
GCAGTACCGGCAAAGGCGATAAATTTTTGATATAATCCAAAGAAGGAAAGGATGGCCCCGACGACTACTAAAAGGGATGTTACATGGCCGGGAGTAAGATTGGTATTATCTAGGATAAGTTCTCCTAGTAGGCAGATTAGACCACAGAATAAAAAGGCATTAATGTATATCATCTGTTACCTCCAAACTTATGGCATGAGCGATACTGGGAATAGTTGATTTTTGATTGACAAGAGTTGGGGAATGGAGTGAGCCCGTACCGATAAGAAGTATCTTTTTGTATTTTTTAGTTTTTAAGATTTTGTTAAAGACGACTAGAGGTAAGGTGGCAGGGCCTGAAGAACCGGCATATTCAAAGACATCTTCAGGGTATAGGATAGAACCAGCATCAAGGTGATTTTTAAGAGTTAGATGGTTATTTTTTAGGAACTCTAAGAATAGTTTAGTCCCTACTCTTCCTAAATCGCCAGTAATAATTAGGTCATAATATTTGATATCTAAACCTAAGTCATTTAAATGTTGCATTAAGGTTATGGCTGCTGCGGGGGCCATTACGGCACCCATATTATTAACATCTTTGATACCATAATCTTGTGTCATACCTAGGGTTGCTGAGGTTACTTTGATTTTAGATTTTTTATTAGTAAGGATAGCACCCACGCACCCGGTAGCAGTTTTAGTTTGACGTTTTAGAGCTGGTGAACCATATTCTATTGGGTATCTAAATTGACGTTCAGCAACAAGAGCATGGCTGCTTGTTAGAACTAAACTATTTTTTATTTTCTTACTTTCGATGAATGTTGATGCAACAATTAGACTTTCTATGAAGCTGGCACAAGCGGAATAAACTCCTAAATAAGGGATATTATAATGACTTAAAGTAGCGTTAGTAATGGATAATTGATTAGATAGTTCACCACTTACTAGCAAGTCTATCTTATTATTTTTTCCTAATAAGTTATCAATGACATAGCGTTGCATTTTAACCTCGGCTTGTTCAAATGTTTTTTCACCAAAGTAATAGTCATTAATAATTTTATCGTAGTTAGAAACATGGCCTAGACATTCTTTGTTAGTAGCTAGAGTATAGGTATCTTTTAAGTAGACATTGTTAAACTTAAAACTAGCCATGTAATATCACCTCGATTACAGTTAGAAAGAAAGCACTTATCATACCATAGAGTAAGACACTTCCTGCTAACTTGAAGATGTTAGAACCAAGTCCGGTTATGAGACCATCTTTTTTGTAGTCTAGAGCACTGCTGGTTACGGAATGGGAAAATCCGGTAATGGGAACGATTAAACCACAACGAACTTTGCTAACCCAGTCGTCAAAGAAATTTAAGCCGGTACAGATACTTGAGACTAATATTAAGATAAGAATTGTCCAGATATTGGCGTCTTTTTCAGTAATATTAAAGTTTAATAATATTTTATAAATAATAATTGATAGTACTCCTACTAGACCTCCAACAACGAATGCTTTTAAAGCATTTTTTAGTTTATCTTCACTAGGTGTATATTTTTGTACTAATTTTTGATATTCTTCTTTATTCATAAAGACCTCCATACTTATTATGAAGGTCTTTTTGGGTTTTTATTCACAATTTAATGAGGTGCGCATTTTTTTAAGTACTCTTTTTTCTTCACGAGAGACTTTTACTTGGTTGATGCCAAGGTAGGATGCGGTTTCGCTTTGAGTTAAGTCTTCGAAATAGCGGAGCCTTATTAGTTCTTGCTCGTCTTTATTTAGAGACGCTAGGGTGTTGTTTAAATCAATATAGTCTTCGTTGATGTTGTTGGTTTTAATGGTGTTATAAAGATTAGTATCGCTTTCCATTTCTTTGTCTAGGCTTAGGATACTATGGGTATTTAGAATGCTGGTAATAAGGGTTTGTTCAGGGATGTTTAGGTAGGCACTTATTTCGGTCATAGTTGGAACGCGATTTAGGGTTTGCTCTAAATAGTTTTTGGTTTTATCAATTAGTTTGACGAGTTTTAGGGTATCGCGGTTTTGTTTAATGGTTTTATTAAGCATGGTATATTGATACATTTGACCAAAGATATACTGGTACGCAAAGGTTGTGAACTTGGTTTTAGTATCGTCTTTGTAGTGGTTGTAGGCTTCGATAACGCCAATGCGACCTACTTGGTAGAGGTCTTCGTAATCAACGCCATAGAATTTTTGGGCAATGCTTTTAATAAGGGGTTCGCACGTATTAATTATTTCTTCTAACATTTATTTTATCACCTTTTCATATTTAATATAGGTGATATTGCTTAATTTTTAAACAGTTTCGACAATAGTTCTAATTTAATCTTAGTATATTTTAAAATTTGTGGTTTTGTGATTTAATAATGTCGAAGTTTTCTAAGGTGGCAATTATTAGTCCAACAGAGTCATTTAGATTAACCGTAGTTAGACAGTCCATGACAAGGCGGCATTTTGTTACATCGTCGGGTGCATATTCGTCAAGTGTTTTAAAGTATTCTTCTACATTGTCAGCACCAAAGACAAGGTCTTCAGCTTGAACTTTAGCAAGAATTTTTTTCTTATACATGTTATATAAACGAGGGGCGATTTTTACTAGAGCATCTTCTAATTCTTGGTAAGACGCAAAATCTTTGATGTTGTCTACTTTGGCATTTAGCATTTCAAATATAGTGGCGTTAATGATTTTATTTTGATAAAGAATAGCTATTTTAGCTTTTAGAAAGAGTTTGTTATCTAAGATGGCTTCAATGGCGAGAAACATTTTTTTAATATGAGATTTATAGTTTGGAATTAGGTCAGGATAGTTTATTTTATCTTTAATTTCATAAATACTAAGGGTTACGTTGCCTAGCTCTTGAACACGATCCATAATGTTATTTAAAGTTTGTTCTTTGTAAGTGTTTAAATCGGTTTCGATATTTTGATAATAGCTACGAGCGGTAAAGGTATTTAAGATAGTGGTTAGTTCTTGGTCGAAGAATGCTCTTTTTTCGGCTAATTTATTGTCACAGTATTTAGCTAAAGCTGTGGCTCGTTTTAAAATCAAAGAAGATATTACCGAGATATTAATTAGAGGGGTTATTCCGGTATCAAACTTTAAGATGTCTTGGACTAACTTAGAATTAGCTTGTTGATTTAAGGTAATATGATGTTCTTGTTCAAAGATATTAAGAAAAGATAGACAATATTCTTCTAACATATTAAGGTATTCGTCATGGAATGTTTGTTTTAACTTGTCAATTTCTTCCTTAGTATTTGGCTTTTCTTTAGCATACAACCATTTAAGTTTGAAGTTAAGGTAGTCATTTATTCTCTTTTGCAAATGAATAGCTGGTGTATTATATGGTGCTTGGGGTATTTTAAAGAAATAGTATATATCTTCTTCAATAGATTTTCTTAATTCATTATATGTTATCATTTTAGCCCTCTCCTACTATTATAATTTTAACATTGTTTATGGTATTTTTCAATTTGATTTTTTACAATTAATTTAAGTTAGAACATATTATATTTTATGTGTGCTATTAGTTCACATTTGTGATTAAAAGTAAGTCTTTTTATTAGAATATTTGGACAGTTCAAGTATTTTTGATAAGATTGCGCCAATAAAGTTTACGTTTTTTATGTAAAGATGTAACTTTTTTAAAATTGTGAATTTTTGAATTTCTGCAAAAAAACTTTGCAGTTTTTAAATTTTTGTAGCAAAAACGCTTTTCAAACGCATTTTCTTTGCATAATTTCGAAATTTTATGTTTTTGACTTTTATTTTAGAACTCTATATTATACGGGGCATGAACGGAGGTGATAACTTATAAAACCAGTCGTTATTCCACTAACTTACGATTATGTTTTTAAAGCTATTGCAAAAAATTGTCCAGAATTTTTATATAATTTGATTAGTCTTATTACCGGAATAGATTTAGAAACAGTAAAGATGGGTGAGTTTATCGATACAACGTATATTAAAAGTACAAGCCAATATTGTGAAACCGATTTAACTTTTAAGGTTAATGAAAATTTGATTGTTGATTTTGAAGTATGTAGGTATTATCGAAAATATATCCTAACAAAGGAAACTAATTATTCGGCCGAAATATATCGACTTTTCTGTCGGGATAGTCAAGGCAACTACAAAGAAAATTTTCAGTTTTTGCAAGTCGTATTATGTCATGATGTAAATGTTGGGGACTTTCTTTATCAAGAAGATTATCTATATAATCATAAGTATTTTAATAAAGAATTTAAACCAATTAGAAGAGTTACGTATTCGCTTAATAATGTTACAAATTGTAAATATAATAAAGATGTATCGAAGGAATTGCTTGAGTACTTAGTGTTTTTAAGTACGAAAGATAGAGATGAGCTTAGTAAGCTTGCAAGTAATAATCCTATATTAAGAAAGGTTGTTGATTTTATGTTGACATTTGATGCTGATAAAGGTGTTATTGTTCGTAATTATGAAGAAGAATATAACTCTATTATTTCTAGCGAGAGATTTTATGCTCGTGAAGAAGGTATTGAACAAGGCAGGAAACAAGGCATAGAGCAAGACAGAGAACTAGGATTTGAACAAGGTAGAGAGTATAATGTACCCATAAGTATGGACATTTAAAGAAGAAGGCATCCTGTAAAATGGACAATATAAGAAGGGCTAACATTCTTATAAGTGGACACTTGAAGAAGAATATAACTCTATTATTTCTAGTGAGAGATTTTATGCTCGTGAGGAAGGTAGAGAGGAAGGATATAAATTAGGCTTTAAACTTTGAATGAAAAACTAAGAAGTTTTTTTAGTTATTTTATACTTATTAATAATTTTAATTATCATTGTTTTTGCATATAAATTAACATATCTATTATCTCTATACTCAACAATACTTTCTATATCTAAATTATTCAACTTAATTACATTAACTCTATCTAATTTAAAATTATTACTTATTTCTTTATCGACATTATATAACCTATATTTACCTTTTACTAAAATATAGATTATATAATGTTTATAAAATTTTTTTGTTATTTCGTATCTTTTCATTACAATTCTCTTTCTATAATCTCGTTAATCTTTTTATGATTAACAAAAATATAACTATACTTATAATTTGTGATACTACTGAACAATTTTTGATAGTTAATTAATTTATTATTATATTTGTTTAAATTTTTTCTAATACCA
>CALBBI010000128.1:0-5170 GCA_937926935.1 uncultured Bacillota bacterium | reverse complement strand
CGGACAGCTAAAGCCCTACCTATTTGTTCAAAATAAACTATATCTGAACATGTACTACGTCCCAAAATGACGCCATCAACATTTGGTGCATGTACTCCTTCATTATACTGGTTTATGGCAAACATTACTCTTAATTTATTAGAAGTATCACGATTATCTAAGTCAGTGTCATTATAAAAAGCCTCTCTATTTTTCTTACCTAAAGCACCCATCTCACTAGTTGATTTATAAAAAAATATCTCATCCTCCGCTAACCCCATCTCTAAAAACCAACTTTTGGCTTCCTTCATTATTGTATCAATATCATTGACCCTTTCTTTAGTAATCATCGGGCAAAAATAAATATATTTACCATTTGGTTTTAAATTTTCCTTAACAAGCTCCTTCATACTTAGTGCATTAGCAATTTGTCTTTTTACGTCCCTTAAGACTTTTTCACAATCGATATATTTTGAAGAATTATGGTCTAACTTAGCTAATCTTTTTTCTAAATAATCGACATCCTCTATTAAGTTAACATATGCTGTCTTATATATTGGTTTTGGTAAAACACCATCAATCATCGCATCACACAAATCATACCTACTAACAATATGATTAGAAAATAACTCATCCGTATCGGGATTTGCCATATCTCTTTCATAAGGCGTATTTCTGTCCCTTACGGTATAAGCCGTCATTCCAAGCACTTTAACGTTAGGGTGAGTTTTAAGCAACGTATTAATCCTTGCACCCCACACTGGTGCCCCTAAATGATGAAATTCATCTAAAATCAATGTATCAACTTTGATATTTTTTAACTCTTCTCTTGATAGATTTACAAAGCTCATATAAGTACAAAATTTCAAATTAGGAAAATCTTTTTCTAAATCAAAACCATTTGAAGCAACAATAGTCTTTAAATGCTCAATAATTCCAAGAGATGGCACAACGTATAATATATTTTCATTCGTATTATCAGAGACATATTCCAGCGCATTAAAAGATTTTCCTGTACCAGTTGCATGTACTATCCCAACAATATTGGAAGATTCAAAACCTTCCTTTATCTTTTCATAAGACTCTTTATTATGCGAATACAAATTAAAATTACTCATCCATATCACCAACTAACTCAATATCAGTAAATTGTCTATTATCGATTATCTGTCTTGTAATTATAACCTCATCATCTCTAAAAATATTTGAATTAAACTCATCTTGCTCTTCTATAATCTCTATTTTTGTACCATCATCTACCAAAACTTTAAAACCAATATTTTTACTATCTATTCCTTCATCATTAGGAATAAATACTTCTAAAACTTTTCCATAATTCTGTTTCATCACTAGTCCAACTTTCTATCCTAATTTTATCATAAATACTACCAATAATGAAGTTAGAAAAAAATCCTAAATAAATTAAGACTTTTTCTTTTTCGTTAAACCTTTCTTTAATTCATTACCTGATATAATTTGATAATTACTATCTTGATAATAAATAACATCATTCAAATACTTTTTAAATGCCGCATCATTTAAAAGAGCCTGTTTCTCTTGATATAATTTTTTATTTAAAACCTTTATATCATCATCAAGAAGCATAACATTATCAAGTCCAGTAATCTTACTTATAATATCTCTCTTAATATTCTTTAAATGCTCATAATATTTTACAGCATCAATATTTTTACAATCCCCTACAACATTATTTATAAGAGCATTATAATGTCCATTTGCATCTGCTTTATATAAGTTTTCAATCATAGCCATTTCTGTCTTACTAAAACCATAATTACTTATATAAATATCATTATCTATATTAGCATACTTATCTAAGTATTCGTTTAAAGCCAATAACATATAATTACATTCATCTATTTTATTTAGATTTCTTTCTTCTTGCTTATCTTTTCTTATTAAATCAATAAATATAGCATAAAGAATATCTTGATCTAAAGGAGTTAGTATTCTTTTTATCTTATCTTTATTTACTCGGTAAAAAATAACATTTTCTCCAGCTTTAGAAGCAAAGCCACTTATTCCATGAACACTTGACTCCTGATTATAACTTTTACACCATGAATTAATCGAAACTTTAAAAGATTCTTCATTAGTACTCAAAGGCTTAATTAAGCCTTGATTAAAGTAATTACCTAATTTATTATTTGTTAAATCTAAAGCTTTACTATACATCTTTTCATATTCATCTTTATCTTTAAAATCTAAACTATCTAAGTTAATCATATCACTTTCATCAAATTCCAAAATAGCCACATTCTTACGATACATATCAATATTATAAGTTCCATTTTGAGGTATAGCATACTCTTTTAAAGTAAATAATAAATCATCTGATGTTGAAATCCAACAAGAATAGTTCAAAGCCTTGCCATTAATATGACCAATTATTCTATCTAAAGAAGTTGTTACATTAGTACTAACTAACTCCGTCATAATTTTCTTAGCTTCCTCTTTCGTACTAACATCAAGATAACTTCTAAATAAGTTGCAAGATATAATACTATACTTAGAAATACACTCCATATCAAAATCATTTAACGCTCTAAATAAATACATCCAAATCACCTTCGTGAAACATATTATAACCGCAAAATTACTCTTTAGCAACTAAAACACTATACTTTTATTCAAACTATGTTATAATACTAAATACATGAAATTAAGAAAGAAGGATAATTATGTTTGAGCATAAAATTAAAACTAAAGACTTATGTTTATTAGAAATTGCCAGACAAACAAAAAATATATCTAACCCCGTTCAAGGAACTATAATCGAATTTGACCCTCAAGTTAGATACACTCTAGCAATTAAAGACTATAAGAAAAGTGACGCTTGTGGAGATGTTTATAAAGATATATTTACCGGTACATCATATTACAATATGTTTAATGTCGAAAGAGGAAAAGAATGTTACGTTAAAGTTCAAAATATCATAACTACCGAAAAATATATATCTTATGAAACCGCAAAATATATATTACAACAACTAAACCCAACTTACTTACCAAGTATCCAAGAAACTGAAGCTAAAAAACTAACATTAAAACGATAACCATCTGTAAACAAACCCATATTTCTTAGACATACTCTTAAATTTTAAGTATAATATTTAACGAGGCGATTAATTAATATGAAAGATAAAATAATAATAGGAATTCTTCCTACTTTAATAGGTAATGATACTAACGACTACTTTCAAGAAAAAGAAACTTTCGTTAGAAACTATGGCAATAGACTAAGCGAGTATAACGCTACCCCTATAGGTATAATCTTAGATAAAGAACAAGTACCTATATCTACATTAGAACTATGTGATGGATTTATCTTACCTGGTGGTAATCGTATTGAAAGAAGTTGGTATGAAACCATTGATTATGCCATTAAACATAACAAACCCCTACTAGGAATATGTCTAGGTAGTGAAGCTATCGATATCTACAGTGTCATTAAAGACCATTTACCTAAAAACTATACTGATGAAGATATCATTCAAACATATCAACAACTAAAAAAAGAACATGATGGCACCCTACTTAGTAAACTACCTGATAATCTCGGACATTTCCATGAAATAAATAAAGATAACGTCGATATTGCTAGACATAAAATAAACATCAAAGACGATACTATCTTAAAAAGTATTTTTAATAGTTCTACCGAAAGTATTGTCTCTTTACATCACCATGACTATAAATTAGTTGGTAAAGACTTTATCATAAGTGCTACCGCAAGTGATAATACCAAAGAAGCTATCGAATACAAAGATAAAAACTATTTTATTTTAGGAGTTCACTTTCATCCGGAATTAGAAAAAGACTCTAAAGTAATAAAAAGACTTATCGAAGAATGTATTAAAAGAAAAAACGTTTAAAAAAATTAGAAATTATATTATAATAATGAAAGAAATGAGGAAAAAATTATGACAAATAAAGAGTTAGCAGACATTTTGCTTCCTAATGTCTCACATGATTGGAAATATTACGAAGCTAAATATCCAGCTAGAAATTTAAGTAAGAGTGCATGTGTTACTCGTTTTGCTCCATCTCCTACTGGCTTTGTTCATTTAGGAAGTTTAGCAACATCTTTTATGGCAATTCAACTTGCTAAACAAACTAATGGTGTATGTTACTTAAGAATTGAAGATACAGATGGTAAAAGAACTATTGAAAATGGTGTCCAAGGTATTATCAATGATTTTAAAAGTCTGGGAATCACTTTTGATGAAGGTGAAGGATTTGGTGGCGAATATGGGCCCTACTTACAATCTGAAAGAAAAGACATTTATCAAGCTTATGCTAAAAAACTAATTGAAGAAGGCCTTGCTTACCCATGCTTCTGTACTCCTGAACATTTAGAAGAAATTAGAGAATATCAAGAACATAAAAAATTACGTATAGGATACTATAAAAAATACGCTAAATGCCGTGATTTAAATATGGAAGAAATTAAAGAACATTTAGATAATGGAGATAAATATATTATCCGTTTCCGTAGTCAAGGTGATTTTGAAAATAAAATAGTTTTACATGATGCCATTAAAGGCGATATTGAAATGCCAGAAAATGATATTGATGATGTTATTATTAAAAGTGATGGCCTTCCTACTTATCATTTTGCTCATGTTATTGATGACCACTTAATGCATACAACTCATGTTACTCGTGGTGATGAATGGGTAGCTAGTTATCCAAAACATCATGAACTATTTAAACTATTAGGGTTTAAAGAACCAATTTATGCTCATATTGCTCCAATCACTATTAAAGAAGGCACCACAGTACGTAAATTGAGTAAAAGAAAAGATAAAGAAGCGGCAATCAGCTACTATCAAAAATTAGGTATTCCAACCGAAGTTATTAGATTGTACCTAGCCACTATTGAAAATTATGACTTTGAAGAATGGTATAATGCTAATCCAGATAAAGGAATTGACGATTTTACTTTTGAATTTAATAAAATGCCTATCGGTGGTACTTTATTCGATATGGAAAAACTACAAAGTATTTCTAAAATATATTTTAGTCACTTAAAAAATTATGAGTTATATGATATGACTTTAAAATATTCCAAAGAATATGATGAAGAATTCTATAATATTTTAGTTAATAATAAAGAATATGCTCTTAATGTCTTTAATATTGAAAGAGATATCGAAAGACCTCGTAA
>CALBBI010000127.1:0-2605 GCA_937926935.1 uncultured Bacillota bacterium | reverse complement strand
TATATTACCACAAAAAAACTTAAGATGCAACTCTTAAGCTTTGTTTACTTGGAATAATTCTACTTCGACAGGAGTTTCTTGACCAAATAAGTCGATTAAAACATTTAATCTATTATTTTCTGTATCAATAGTATCTACTTTACCAGACATTCCCTTGAATGGTCCATCAACAATATTAACTTTGTCACCAATTGCCATTTCTGATTCAAGGTTAACTCTACTCATACCCATGTTAGCTAAAATTTTATCTATTTCTTGAGGTAATAAAGGAGTTGGTTTAGCACCTTTACCAGAAGAACCGATAAATCCAGTTACACCAGGAGTGTTACGAACGATATACCAAGATTCATCAGACATGTTCATTTCAACTAAAATATAGCCTGGGAACATTTTTTTCTTATGTTCTTTCTGAACACCATATTTTACTTCAACCTCTGTTGTTTCTGGAATTACAATTCTAAAAATGTTGTCTTGTAAACCCATTGATTCAATTTTAGATTCTAATTTTTCTTTTACTTTATACTCATGTCCACTATAAGTATTAACTACATACCATAATTTTTCCATATTAGATAAACAACCCCTTTACAAATGATAATCCTAAGTTTAATAATGAGAAAAATCCTGCTAATATTAAAACGAAAACTATTGTTGCGCCTGTGTATTTTAAAATGTCTTTGATACTAGGCCAGCTTACTTTTTTTAGTTCTTGTTTTGTTAAACTGATTTTACTTTCTTTTTTTTCTTTCTTTTCTTTTGCCATTCTTGTCACCTCAAAATTAATTCAAAATAAAAACACTTTCGTGCTGATTAAAATATATCGCAAATATGAAAAAAATGCAAGTGTTTTACGCTTACATATCCATATTTTTAACAATATCACTAACTTTTTTCTTAATTCTTTGAATGGTGTTAGCAGTTGTCTTAGGAGTTTTCTTTAATATTTTGGCAATTTGGTTATTATTTAGGCCCCCGATTAGTAGTTCATAAACATCTTTTTCTGTAGGAGTTAAGCGGGCATTGATGGCTTTCTCTAAAGTTTTAGCAGTTTCTTTACTGGTCATGTTAATTAAAGGATTGTTGATATTATTATCGCTTATTAGTTCAGCTAGGGAAATATCAAAATCTTTATAGTAATAATCTAGAGATAGAGCATCTTTAATCATTTTATTTTTAATACTTCTAGCGTGACGGACGATATTATTTAATCTACGGTTAACACAGATGGTGATAAAGGTTGCTAGGGATGTTTCTTTGGTATCGTTATATTCTTCAATAGCACTGGCAAAAGCCAACATGGCATCTTGATATAAATCTTTATACTCGATACCTAGAATGGTTGCAGCTTTTTTATATTTTTTTAAGACAATACCAATTATATATTGATACTTTTCATAAATGATATCTTTAGCGTCGTCATTTTTTTCACTGATAAGCATTAGAAGTTCAGGGTCTTCATATTCTTCGTAATTTTTTATGATACTTTCTTTTTCTTCCATTAACGATTTATAATGTCATAGATAAATATTGCGGCTGCTACGGAGGCATTTAGACTATTGACATGTCCTTTCATAGGTAATGATACGATTTCGTCGCAGTTTTTGCGAACTAGGTTAGATAAGCCGAAGCCTTCACTACCGATTACTAAAACTATTTTATCAGCATAGTTACATTTATTGTAATCAACACCATCAGCTTCAGCCCCATATACAAAAAAGCCATTCTTTTTAAAATCATTTATAGTGTTAACTAAGTTATTGACACGGGCAATTTTTACGTATTCAATGGCACCGGTACTGGTTTTGATAACAGTTGGGGTAATATCAACGCTTCTATCTTTAGGAATGATAATTGATTTGATGCCGGCAGCTTCGCAGGTTCTTATTATGGCACCGAAGTTATGTGGGTCTTCTAAATGGTCTAACATAACGACAATATTATCTTGATACATGGTTTCATATGGAGTATATTCGTAGTCATCAACGATTGCTACTAAACCTTGGTGATTGCCTTCAACCATTTTGTTTAGGGCATTGTTATCGACGTTTTCAAAATGAATTTTGTTTTGTTTGATTTTTTCGATTAAATCTTTGTCCTTTAGGGTTTTACTAATATAAATTTTTTTAATTTTTTTAGGGTTTGCTAATATTTCATTAATAACATTTTTACCAAATACTTTCATGACTTGTAATCCTTTCCATTATTTCTTTTATTCTATCTTGTTTATTTTGATAATAGAGGTAACCAATTAAGCATTCAAGACCGGTTGCTAAGCGGTAGGTTACGATATCGGTGGCTTTAGATTTACCACCGTGGGCATTGCGGCCCCATTTAACTATATCTAGTTCTTCTTGGGTTAAAAAGTTTTCTTGTTCTAAAAGTTCTAGGTGTTTTCTTTGACTTACGGCGCTTACGTAGTTAAGACTTTCATGCTGCAGGTCTTTTAATTTTGTGAAATTTTTAGATATCAAATATTTTCTTATATAACACTCGTATATCGAGTCGCCAATGTAGGCATATACTAAGGCATTTTTCATAAGTTCACCACGAGAAGATAGTACCATAAAAAAAGAAAAATGTAAAATCTTTTCGATACATTTTTCTA
>CALBBI010000126.1:0-7333 GCA_937926935.1 uncultured Bacillota bacterium | reverse complement strand
ATAAAGCCATTGCACACTTGGTACCCCGTAGATTCTGTATATCTAGAACAAGGATTTTGAAATTGAAGTCTTTTAATCTGGTATTCGTTAAATACTTTGTCACTAAATAAGACAAGGACAAATGCCCCCACTATCACGCAGATACCTAAAAATTTTAAACATTGGTTCTTGATGTTCTTAGGCATTGGAATGGCAAAAAAGACACCGAAGGCAATACCGGTAATGATTAAGGCAGTTCCAAGGTCCGGCTGCAATAAGACAAGTCCGGCAGCTACACCACATAATACCAAGGGAGCAATATATTTTAAATAATTTTTTTCTTTATTGGCTATGAGCTTATTATAGACGACCGCTAGATAAATAATTGATATCGTTTTAGCGAACTCCGCTGGTTGTAAGTTAAAGAAACCTAAGTCATACCATCCCTTAGTACCATTGGCAATTTTACCAGATACATAAAGACCAACTAAGGACGCTAAGATACCAAACATGGCTAAGCTCGAAAAATACCGATATTTACTCGTTGGTATCTTAAGGAAAATGATGCTTAATAAGAAACTGACACCTAGTATTAAAAGTTGTCTTACAAAATAATAGTTCGAAGGAACATCTTGTTTTAAGAAAGTTAAGATAGAAGAAGCACTATAAATCATTATGGAACCTAAAATAAGATATAAAACTGTAAGAGTTAATAACCATAAATCCATTTTAGCTAATATTTTCTTCATATCTTCCACCTATCATAAATATATCATATATTGGTTAATAATATAGCATTTTTTGTGGTTAAGGCTTTTTTTATTGTCAAAAAGGTGTCTAGATTAATAAAATATATTAGAAAGATAAAAGGAGGTTTATATATGTATTATTATGGTAATAATGCTTACTATGGCAACTATGGATATCAAAACCCATGCTGTGGTACTTATGTAGGTCAAACTTATGGTAATGGTATTGGCGCTGCTATTTGGATTGTTTTATTCATTTTATTAGTAATCATAATTGGTGCTGGCTGGAGCTGGGGCAATAACAATAATCGTTAGGAAGATTTTTCTTCCTTTTTTTAGTTCTTTGTGGTAAAATATTGTCGCAAAGGGGCGGTATTGATGGAATTACCTAAAATAAAAATATTAGATGAAAAAAATAAAGTCTTACGTAAAGTAAGTAAGGACGTAACTTTTCCTTTAGATGAAGTAGATAGAAAGAACATTGAAGATATGCTAAATTATCTTAAGATGTCACAAATTGAAGAATATAGTAATAAGTATGATTTGCGTCCAGGTATGGGTCTTTCGTATGTTCAAATTGGGGTTTTGAAAAGAATTTTTGTTATTGTTGATGAATATGAACCAGGAAAGTTTCAAAATTATATCGTTATTAACCCTAAGATAAAGTCGCAAAGTGAAGAGTTAATATATGTTGGTGAGGGCGAAGGATGTTTATCAATTAATAGACCTGTTGAGGGAATCGTTCCTAGACATGCTAGAATGACAGTTGAAGCACAAGATATGGATGGTAATAAGACTAGTATTAGGGTACGTGAAGAATTAGCAGTAGCGTTTCAACACGAGATTGATCATTTAAATGGTATTTTGTTTATTGACCACATTGACCCAAGGGACCCTTACAAAAATCAAGAAAACATGAGGGAGATATAATATGAAAAATAAGTTAACTAAAGAAGATATTCAAAAGCGCATTAATATTTTAAAAATAGGAATAATGTCATCAAATATTAGTCAAAAACGTCGTGAGCAATTAAAAAAGCGTTTAGACGAATTAGTATTTGTCGCTAGTTCTTCAAATAATTTGGATGTTATTGATAAAGTTGTTCGAAAGTTAGAAATGTCTTTAGATCTTTCGATAGTCGAATTTTATCGCAAGAATACTCATAATAAAAATGCAACTTTAGAAGACGTAAAAAAATCTAGATAAGTTAATATCTAGGTTTTTATTTGGTTAATTTTCTAGTTAGATAACTTTCAAGAAGCTCGTCTACTACCCTATTTAGATAGGCTTCATCATTATCTTTTTGAGATACAAATTTAGTATTTGAAGATAGACCATATAAGTTTTGAATAGCTTCTTGTTCTTCTTGACTTTGAACAACGATTGAAGCACCTTCTAATTTTAAATGTTTAGTTTGAGAAGAAAGCGATGATCTTTTACCATTTAGTAAGTTTAAGATTGTGGTATCAGCAAAATTATTTCCTTCAATGTAGTTTCCCGCGATGGCATTAACGTCAATTATAGCGTTCTTACTACCAGTAAAGTCATTATCTAAAATTCTTATATCTTTAAACATTTCATCATCGCCAATAAATTCAACCCCATTAAAATGACAATGTTCAATAGTTTTATTTCTTAAAGTTTGAGGATTTAAAGAAATATCTTGACCACTAAAGGTAGTTCCTGTTACATAACAATCATCAAAGTTAGCACCACGAACTAATAAAGCATCAGTTAAATTAGTGTTTATTAATGATTTTTTATAGATTACTTGAGGATTAACAATAGCGCCATAACTACCAGTAAAGTCCATATAAGATAAATCACAGTCTTTAAACATTTCACCATTATTTTTACTGAAAAATGTTACACTAGCCATTTTGCCACCAGCTAATTTTTTTACTGTTTCCGGTATGATTCGGGCTCCAACTGAACCAGCAAAATTAGTATTGATTAATAGAACATCTTCAAATAAGTCTTCAGCATATGTGCGGGAAGCAAATTTAACTCCATTTAAAACAGAATTACTTAAATCTTTATAAGCAATAGTTTGAGGATTTATTGTAACATTATGATATCCAGTAAAATTAACACCAGCGGCTTTAAAGCCAGTGAATGATACATTGCTAAAATCAATGCACTTTAAAACATTGGCTAAAGTTTTACTAAACTCTTTGTAGTCATTACTATCATAATCAAAGATAACATTATCAATATCAATATAGTTATTACTATTTAAAGTGATTAGAAGATTAGGATTTTCTTTGGCTAATTCAGTAAAACGATTAGCTAGATGGAGTCTTAATTTTTCTAAATCAGCATTGTTCTTCATATTCATAAATTATACCTACTTTTTCTTTCTTAAAATAAGCATTGGATCATTTTCATCAATAAATTTACTAAGCTCTTGGTTATATTTTACTTCAGTAGTTTTAGCTTCATAATTATAGCCACTATAATCAGTATAACTAACACGAGATAAAGTATCCCCTAAAATTTCAATTTTATTAGCGCCATGTCCTAGGGAATTAGCAAAGTTCTTGCTTAGTTTCATAGTATCCATCATAAGGAATTTAAAGTTTTCGGTCATCCAATAGACTTCACCATGCATACAAACGATAGCAAGGCCAGCTTCATTAAATTCGGTAGCATAATCAAAACGATATTTAGCAATATTACCATCTTTTTGGAAGTAACCATATCTTCCTGTATTAAATTTTACTAAAGTATTGCCATCTTTTTTATTAGTAAAAGGTATTTCAACAACTTCATCTTTTCTTTTAATATCATTAATAATTATTTCTTTAGTATCATCTTTTAAAATCGATCTAATGTCACTGACAAAATAATCACCATTTTTTAAATTAATTATATAGTTTCTTACCACATGGTTTGGAAATCCATAACAATCATGGGCAACAACGCTGCTTATTTCTTCTAATTTCATATTTATTACCTCCTTAGGCTTCTTACGGCCTCTTTATGTTTGGCATAGCCAACATCTACTTCAGTCTCATCATCATAATATTCTTTTTTAGCTGAGCCGATTTTTTCTTTATTTAAGTTACTTAAATAGCAATAACCATCGAAGTTATTTTTAGTTAATGGTATAAATTCTTCGTTCTCCGGATTTAAATATTGGAATTTAGTATTTAACCAAGTAATTTTGCCATCTTTGCAAACAACAGCAAGCCCTAGGGCATTAAAGTCAGTAGCAAAATCAAAGCAAAAATTAGATAATTTATATTTACCATATTCTTTGTAGACATAAGTATAATAACCATTACTTAGTTTTACTAAGCGATAGCCAAATTTAGCGGCACTAGAAAAGTCAATAACTTCTGGCTTAATTAGCGTATTTGGCTCAACAACTTTGTGAAGCGTTCTAAAGTCTTCGTTATGAGTTACAATGTAATGATAAACATTTAAAGCCCGACGATATTCGATAGATTCGATTTCATTTAAATTAACATAAAACATATTACCACCCCTGTGTCCAAGTATCTTATCATATTATTTTATAAAATGCAAACATTTTTTCATAATAAAAGCCCTTCTTATTCTTTAGAAGAGCTATTTTTATCGGCAAGATAATTTTCTAAGTATTTATGAAGATTTTGAGCAACATTGGTAGGAAGGATAGTTTCTAACTCGGTAACATCAGCTTCGGCCATTTTTTTAACACTGCCAAATTTTTTAATTAGTTCTTTTCTTCTTACGGCCCCTATTCCTTCGATATTATCTAGGATACTTTGAATAGATCCTTTAGATCTTATCTCACGGTGGTAATTAATGGTGAAACGGTGAACCTCATCTTGCATACGGGTTAGATAATGAAAGACATTACTGGTTGGATCAAGTTCTATAATACTTAAATCTTCGTTAACTAATAAGTTAGTACGATGGTGGTCGTCCTTTTTAAGACCCACTATTTTGACATTAAGATTTAGTTGGCTTTTAATTTCTAAAGCGGCACGGATTTGGTTTTCGCCACCATCAACAATGATTAAATCAGGCATTTTGGTTTTATCGACTAAAGCCTTATAGTACCTACGATACAAAACTTCTTGCATAGTATGATAATCATCATTAACATCGATACTTACTTTATACTTACGATATTCACTTTTTTTAGGATGACCTAAAACAAAGACCACCATTCCTGAAACAGCATATTCACCGAAGAGATTACTATTATCGAATATATCGATACGATTGATAGTGGGCATATGAAGTAACTTTGATAGTTCTTCATTAGCGTTAGTTGTTCTTTCTTCGTCTTTAGCAATTAATTTAAATTTGTTTTCAAAACTTATTTTAGCGTTCATGGTAGCCATTTTTAGTAATTCTTTTTTAACACCTTTTTCGGGAACAACAAATTTGGTATCAACCATTTTAGAAAGTAATTCTATGTTAAAGTCTTTACTTAGAATAATTTCTTTAGGTATCTCATGGCGAGTATAGAAGTTAGCAATAAATACTTCTAATTCTTCTAAAGTTTCGGTGATATTGAAGATTTCATTTTTATTTCCTACTAGTTTACCATTACGTACAAAGAAAATATTAATTGAAGCGTAGGCATCTTTAATGTAGTAACCAATGACATCACGATTGACAAGGTCATGTAGTTCGACACTTTGTTTTTCCGTAATATAGTTAATGTATTCAAGTTCTTGTTTTAGTTCTAGGGCACTTTCGAAATTTAGATTAGCACTGTAGGTATTAATTTTTTCTAAGATTTTGTCTTTTAAAATTTTGTCGTTACCTCTTAGGAAGGAAAGAATTTCACTTTCCATTTGATTTACTTTTTCTTGGTCGAGGGCTTTGGAACAGTAACCTAGGCATTCGCCAATATGGTAGTAAAGGCAGACTTCTTTGGGATTGCCTTCACATTTTTTTAAAGGATACAAACGATTAAGTAAGTTAACTATTCTACGGGCGGCATAGGCGTTAGGGTATGGGCCGAATAACTGACGATTACTTTGTTTTTTTATGGTTAGATAACGAGATATTTTTAACCTTGGATAAGGTTTAGAAATGTATTCGATGTAGGGATAACTTTTGTCGTCTCTAAGCATGATGTTATACTTGGGGTCATATTTTTTGATTAGGTTTATCTCAATTAGGAAGGCTTCGGTTTCGCTGGTTGCAACAATGTAAGTAAAGTCCCTAATGTCACTAACGAGTTTTTTGGTTTTACCTGTTTGTTCACGATTGAAGTATGAAGAGACACGGCGATGTAAGTTTTTGGCTTTTCCGACGTAGATAATGGTGCCAAACTCATCTAGCATTTGGTATGAGCCCGGAAGGTTTGGGACAAGGGCTAATTTTTCTTTGATTATTGGTAACATAGTATTCTTCCTTTCCTTATAATATATAATTATAGTTTATTTTACCCAAATTTGCTATAATAATTTAGAGGTGGCGTTATGCTTATTAATTCTGTGGAAATTGTCGTTAAGAAATCACGCTTTATTGGACTTTTATACGAAGTTCATTCAATTGATGAGGTTAAAGGTATTTTAGAGGGTTTAAAGAAGGAACATAAAAAAGCAAGGCATATGCCTTATGCGTATAAGGTTTCTGGGACGGCTAAGAAAAGCGACGATAAGGAACCTAGCGGGACTGCAGGAAGTCCAATTTATAATATTTTAGAACGTAAGAATATGGATAATTGCTTGATTGTGGTTATTAGGTATTTTGGTGGGATAAAGCTTGGGGCTGGCGGACTTATAAGAGCATATGGCACGGCCGCTAATGAGGTAACAAAAAATTACTAAAGTACTTAGTAATTTTTAGAAAATATTATGGTTTTAAGTTCCATTAGCAAGACTATTCCACAGAAGATAGTAAGACTTAAGAAGAAGTACTTACCATCAAATTTAGGATAGTTAATAAATACCATGGAAGTTGCCATAATTAGGTATGCTAAAATAGCAATGACGTAGTCTAAAAAGAGACTACTTTTTTTATTATTCATGTAACCAAATCCCCCTTGGTTACCTAGATTATAGCATAAAGGTTATTAATTGTCAAATTTGATATGGAATATTCCTTGGTACTAAGTAATCTAATTGATTTTTCCAGTAACTTCACTACTACTAGCATTAGTAATTTTAACATTATAAAATTCGTTTGTTGGTACTTCACCTTTAATAACTACTTTTAGATAGTTGGAAGTGTGACCGATTGAACAGCCATCTTTATATTCTTCAACTAAGACATCCATGTTACGACCAACGAATTTTTGATTATATGTCTCTTCTAACTCATTAGATAGTTCAATAAGCTTACGAGCTCTATCTTTCTTAGTTTTATTATCTAACTGATTAGGCATGCTAGCGGCTTTAGTCCCTTCTCTTTTGGAATATGGGAAGACATGAATTTTGGCATACTGCATTTTTTTACAGAAATCAAGACATTCGTTAAAATCACTTTCGGTTTCGCCAGGGAACCCAACAATGACATCCGTTGTAATGCTTATTTCGGGTCTTATAGCTCTAATTTGGTTAATGATAGACTCATATCTGGCTTTATCATACTTACGGTTCATTAGTTTTAAAATTTTTTCACTACCTGATTGAAGAGGAATATGTAGATGATC
>CALBBI010000125.1:0-3548 GCA_937926935.1 uncultured Bacillota bacterium | reverse complement strand
ATCAATATCTTTAAGACTTTCTAATAAAGGTTTTGTAGTAACCAGCTTTAGCTTATCTAAAATAAGTTTATTTCTTTGTTCAGATTCTTTTCTTTCTTTAGGGTAACCCATACCAGGAGTGCTTTTAAATAGTTCATTAAATATTAGTTCTAGGTTTAATTCACCACCCCAACCAAAGTTATAGGCATAAGGGATACTTATGGCATTACCATTATTTATTTGACTAAATAAGTAAGCACTGGTAGGATCAGTTATTAAACCACAAAAGACATTAGGAAAACTATTTAATGCTAACATAGCTCCTTCTCCCGTACCACAACCTGTTACTACAAAATCAACAGCTTTACTATTTAGTAATATTGCTCCCATTAGTCCTTCTTCAACATAAGTTAAGGGATTATCATATTCATCTTGCATTCCCATATTAATTAGTTCATGATTATATTTCTTACAAGCTTTATTTAAAGCTTCATATATTATATGATTCTTATTAGCTTGAGAATTATCATTTATTAACGCTACTCGCATAACATAACCTCCATTTAATTACAACTATATTTTAACATAATCTTTATCCTATTGAAATCCTTTAAAGAAAAAAGAATAGATTTCTCTATTCTAATGGCTTTTTCTTTAATAATTTAAGTGCAGGGCCTTCATTCTTTTCTTTTTGTTCTTTAATATCTGGTAAGACATCTAAATCATATATTGAATCACATATCTTGTAATAGTAAAATTGATTTAATCTTGTATAATCTTTTTTACTCATAGCATCTAGTAAAGCATCCTTATATTCTTTTCTCTCTGTAGTCTTTATATATACAGGAGGCAAATTATATTTTTTAAACATTAAGTTTAGTAAAGTTCTAAATGCTCTTTTATTACCATCATTAAATGGTTGAGTTCTAATGAGTTCCGTTGTTACATAAATGCAAGCATTAATATAATCAAATATACTTACGGAGTTGTTAACATCAACCACCGGCAATTGTTTACCAATATAACTTTGAAAATACCTACTGGCTTCTCTTGCTGAAGGAACGTCTATTTGGGTATTTAGCAACACGGCTTCATCTTTTCTTAAGGAACCTCCAAAAGCAGTATAAGGGCATTTTGAATATAACTTCATATGTATTCTTACTGCTTCAATATAAATATCAAAATTATTAGTATTAAAGTCATAGTTTTCAACATAATCATATGCTGCTGCTAAGCCTTCTCTTTCTTGTTCTGATAAAGTTAAGTCAATTCTTGATTCGTTATATAAGTATTTTTTCTTAAAGTTTCCGTATATTGTTTTAAATTGCGGATTTTTAATTGATTGATAATAAGCCTCGATTATTTTTTGAGGAACAATACTATCACGGTCATACAATGTATGATTTCTCTTTCTTTTTAAGTATCCTTCAAACAGGAAATTAATGTAATCTCTTACTGCTGCGTCTTCCATTTAAACCACCTCTTCATTTATTGGTGGATATTTTAGCATAAAGTACTCTGTTTGTCAAATTATTCTTTTTCTACCCTAGTTTTAGATAGATATTCATGTATACCACGTTTATTTTTACTAAATGGAATTGATAATAAAATGATGTATGAAACAATAATTTCTAATAGATATACTACTCTTAAAGCGTTATAAAGATAGGTACTTGGAATAGTTAAATCAAAGATTATTCTTAGGATATAAAACCCTAAATTATATAGTAGGATACTTCTTACTAAGTATTGATACCATTTAGGTTCAGTATTATCTTCACTTACAATCTTTAATTTAAATATCTTCTTACCAAGAGTTCTTCCTTTAGTAATTATATTAAATCCAACATAGTATAGTAAGAATACTACTAGATAGATAGCATAGTAATAAATCATGCTTTTTTCATATTTATAATACAATGTAGGATAGTTCTTATTGTAATCATCAATAACAACAGTTTTAATATTATCATATTCTTCTTTAGATAATTCTTTATCTTGATATGCATCTTCAATTAAGTATTTATAAGTATCATTATTTTCTAGTAATTTATTATATTCATCTTCATCTAATCTTTCATCTTCATAATAGTATGGTAGCATATTAGTCATTTGATAATAGGAATTAGCTAATTTAACATAGTTATTATTACTTTCTAACATATAATCATAGAAGGGATTAAATTGTTTAACGTTTATTAATCCACTTACTAATATCATTACTATTAAGTAGTCAATTAAGTAAGCAATAAATCTTTTATATAATTCTTTATTATTCATATTTCTCCTTAAAAGAATAAAAGATGCCATAAGGCACCAAGTTATTCAATAATAGCTTTAATTCGACGGACACCAGCCGAAGAAGCTTCTTCTTTCTTTATTTTAAAGTGACCAATTTCTTTGGTATTTTTAACGTGTGGGCCACCGCATAGTTCTTTAGAAACATCCCCTATTTTATAGACGGTTACTAAATCTGGATATTTTTCAATAAACATGCATTCAGCACCACTTTTAAGGGCATCTTCTTTGCTCATGGTTTCAACGGTTACGTCTAGGCCTTCGTTAATCCATTTATTTACTAAGTCTTCAGCAGCTTTTTTCTCTTCGTCAGTTAGTTTATGGTCACAACTGAAGTCAAAGCGCATACGCTCATCAGTGATGTTAGAACCTTTTTGGTGAACTGTTGGACCGATAACAACTTTTAGGGCAGCATTTAGTAAGTGGGTTGCGGTATGGTATTTAGTTTCAATTTCACTATTTCCGGCAAGACCACCTTTAAATTTACCCTTAGATGCTGTTCTTGATAACTCTTGGTGAGCTTTGAATTTTTCATTAAAGCCGTCAACATCAACACTGATATTTTGTTCACTAGCTAGTTCACAAGTAAGTTCGATTGGGAAACCATAAGTATCATACAAATGGAATGCTGTAGTACCATCAATCTTATCAGTTTTCTTAACTACTTTTTCAAACTCTCTTAAGCCACTAGCTAAAGTCTTATTAAATTTAACTTTTTCATTTTTTAAGACTTCGTATACTACATCTTTATTAGTAACTAATTCTTGATAGTATTTAGAGTATTTATCTAAGATTAAGGATGATATTTGCTCTTCCCAATTACTATTGATATCGATATCTAATTTTTTAGCATGACGAATAGCTCTTCTTATTAATCTTCTTAAGATATAACCTTGGTCTGTATTACTTGGTTTAATACCAGCTGGATCAGCACTTATAAATACAGAAGTACGGATATGGTCAGCAATGATACGCATTGATTTTTCATTACCTTCATAAGGCTTATTAGAAATCTTACAAATTAAGTCAATAACGTCTTTCCAAATACTAGATAGGTAGTTATCGTTTACACCTTCTAAGATAGCTGTAGTTCTTTCTACACCCATTCCGGTATCAACGTTCTTTTTAGGTAATTCAGCTACTTTACCACTTTCATCTTTTAAGTATTGCATGAAAACATTGTTCCAAATTTCAACCCATCTTGAGTCTTCAGGGTCAAAGGTTTCTGGTATTTCATCATCACTTCTAAAGTAGAAAATCTCAGTATCTGG
>CALBBI010000124.1:0-1931 GCA_937926935.1 uncultured Bacillota bacterium | reverse complement strand
TGATACGTTAATAACTTTGTACAAGACCAAAATTTTAGATTCTACTACGGGATATTATCAACTTTCTGATCCAGTTATAGTCGACCCAACTAAGATTGATTATTCAAACAATGTCTATTATATCGATAACGAATTTATTTCATTTAATGCAAACTCTCAAAAGTTTGTTTCTTCCAGCCAAAACTATGAGTCTACAATATATAAAATAATAAGTGCAAAAAAAGAGAATGGAACTACCATTCAAAAAGAAAAAACATATGAAAGCGTAAATTATATATTGAATTGTATTAATATAGGTACTTCAGAACTTGAAGAAGATAGTTCGGATAAAGGAATTTATAGTAGTGTTGATGATTACGGAAAAACTTATTATTATCGCGGTAATGTTTCTAATAATGTTGTTAGTTTTGGGGGATTTTATTGGAGAATTGTAAGAATAAATGGGGATGGTTCTATTAGATTATTATATTATGGTAATAAGATTGATGAAAGTGATTACTATAATAAATTTGTAGGAGATAGTAAATATAACGAAAAATATGATTCAAAATGGTACGCCGGTTATATGTATGGTAGTGACATGTCGAGTGATGAGTCGGCTTTAAAAAATGAGGTTGATTCAATAATAAAGTCTCGAATTGATAGTTGGTATAGTTCAAAAATTTTTGGAAAATCTTTTGAAAAATATATTGCAAATAATGGATTTTGCAACGACAGGACTATTTCAGCTAGTGATCCTAATGTTTTTAGTTCATTAAATAGAAGTGTTCCAACTTATAAATGTGAAAATATAGATAATGATTTATTTACAATTTCAGGAAGTAGTATTGGGAATGGTGCACTTAAATATGCTGTCGGATTATTAACGATGGACGATTTAATATTTGGCGGTTATACCAAAAATATTAATAATAATAAAAATTATTTATTTAATACATTTGCATATTATACTATGACGCCAGGCGTTTATTATCCATCTGCTGGTGCTGTTACGGTTTATTTTAGTAATTCAACAGGCATTGCACATACAAGCTATCCATATTCAGTTAAGGGCATTAGACCCGTTATTAATCTAAAATCTGATGTTGAAATATCTGGTGGTATTGGAACAATAAATGATCCCTATGTTATAAAAACTAATTAGAAAAGGAATTGAGTAAATATGAAGAGTAAAAAAATTTTGTTAATAGTATTAGGTATATTACTATCGTTATCTTTATTAGTTGGAATAAGTTATGCTTACTACATGGTTACTGCTTCTCAAACTAATAAAAATAGATTAGCATCTAGTTGTATTTCTATTTCTTTAACTAATGAGAAGAATGATATTACTTTAAATAATGCTTATCCTATAACAAATAGTGAGGGTAAGAAACTTACTCCGTATCAGTTTACTATAACTAATACTTGTAATATTTTTATTTCTTATAATGTTAATTTAGAGATGTTAGAAGGCACTGATTTATCAACTGATTATATTAAGACAATGGTTAATAGTGAAGCTCCTTATATTCTATCTAGCTTAGATAGTGCGTCTACTACTATTGATAAATCAACTGAATCTAGAACGCTTGCTCAAGGTTCATTAGGTAGTAACGATAGTGCGGATTATGTTTTAAGACTTTGGATGGATGAAAATACACCTTTAAATGAAAATACTCAAGATAAATCTTTAATATCTAAAATAGTAGTAGTGGCTCAACCAAGTAGTTATAAACCAAGTGATTATGTAACTACATTACATGACGCCATATTAGTAAATGAGTACGGTGTTAAAAACGCAAATAATGCCATTAGTAAGATAACTGCTAAAGAAACACCTGATTTTAATAAGACAGCACCACTTATTGTATGGCAAGAAAATCATGAAACAACTAATACTAACTTAAATATTGATATGCCTGATACCAGCCTTGTTGGCAATGCCTCTC
>CALBBI010000123.1:0-6894 GCA_937926935.1 uncultured Bacillota bacterium | reverse complement strand
AACATCGTCTTTCATAATTTTTCCTCCATGTATAAATATTATATAGGAAAAACAAAATAAGTAAAGATATTTTTCATAACCCTTAGTCTAAACTACTTAACTGGCTTCAATTCATACACCACATCAGCCATTTTAGCCACATTATTAGAATGCGTCACAATAATCACACACTTGCCTTTTTTCGCCAAGTCCTTAAAAATCGCCATAATCTCAGTTTCCGTTTCCTTATCTAAATTGCCCGTTGGCTCATCCGCAATTATAACCTTCGCATCATACGCAATACTTCTAGCGATAGCAACCCTTTGCTCCTCACCACCAGAAAGTTTTAATACCCTTCTATCGCCTTTCTCCTCATTTAAGCCAACACTTTCCAAAAGCTTAATCGCCAAGGCTTTCTTATCTTTATCCTTAACCCCACTGACATTCATAGCCAAAATAATATTTTCTATCGCACTAAGTCCCGGCAGCAAATTAAATGACTGAAACACAATTCCAATATCCCTACTACGATAATAATCTAAATTTATCGTCTTTAACTCCTCGCCTAAAAACTTAATACTCCCCTCTTCATACTTCTCCAAACCTGATATCAAAGAAAGAAACGTCGTCTTACCACAACCACTCTTTCCCTTAATCGCGTATACTAAACCTTCTTCAAAAGCAAAATTCAAATTTTTCAAAACATAACTATCGCCATCTTTATACTTATACGATAAATCTTTAACTTCTAAAACCATATCTTACCCTAAGTCCTTTCCTTCAAAATCGTAATTGGTGAAAATTTCAAAATAGCCACACATGCACTTAATGAAGAAATTATCGTTAAAACTAGACCAATCCCCACTAGTTCACCAAGTACCTTAAAATCAACTACGGCATTAATATTATCAACCTTCTTAACCACCGCGTTACCTCTAACTGCATTATCCATTTTCCCTGGACCACCAAAGTTATTACTAATATTATTCATATTTTCTTCACTCTTACTTATTTCACTACTTAGTATCTTATTTGAAACACTAACACTCGAAGCTGCCCCAATTGCTGCTCCAGCCATAATAAATACCATACTAATCATTAAAAGCTCTGCCATAAACTGCGCCATAACTAACGACTTCTTCATGCCAATAGTACGCAATACTCCTATTTCATACTTTCTTTCTCTTATATTAATCATATTAATAACTAAAAGTACAATAACTCCAATAACCAATACAATTATGAGAAAAGTCTTAGCAAAAGTTTTAACATTATTAATACTTGATAACGAAGAATTAATACTCTCTAAATTAGTATTTACTTGATAATTACTACTTAAACCCTTACTACTAACTTCCTCGGTAAAACTATCCACAACATCACTACTAGTTAAAATATAAGTTGGATTAATTGTTGTCTTAATATCTTCATCATCACTAATTATCTTATTTATAACCATACTATTAGTTATAATATTATTAACTGTATTTGAAAACATCTTCGAAACATCAGCCGAATCTTCACTATCTTCTTCAAATATTCCTGTTATCGTCAAAGTATAGGTTAACTTTGAATTACTAGGATTAACTAACGTTATCGTATCTCCTACCCCTAAATCATTAAGTGATGCCAACTCACTTGAAATAACACAATTAAAATCTTCAAACGAAGAACTAATTTCACCTTCCGTTATCTTTAACTTGCCCGAAATAAAATCAGTCATGGCACTATAAGAATCATACCCTAAAACCGTATAAGCACCATCCTTACTCTTTATCTCCTCCTGTGTTTTCGTTGTTGTCTTAGTTTTATTACCACCCGGACCAAACCCACCTTGTCTTTCTGTTGTCGTCGTAGTCTCCTTAATCACACTATCACTTGCGGCCTCAATATCTTTAGCGTTCATATTTATTTGATAGTAATAATAATAACTACTTACATACGAAGAATCACCATAGCTTTTTATCTCATCTAAACTTAAAGTCTCCACATTAGAAAAAGCCTCTATCCTTCCCTCGGCATCTTTTCCTTCACTATTCATTTCTTTCATTAAATTACTACGATTCATTCCTATACTAGCCGTAACCGGATTACTTTCTAAATAAGAATTAACCAGCGTACTTGACGCATTATAAATAGCTAAACAAATTGTTGAACATACTGCAATCACTAAAACAATAATTCCCACTAGTAAATTTCTTACAGGGTTTCTTTTAATATTAGTTAATGCATTTTTCAAAATATACATCTAATCCCCTCATCCACTTAAGATTTTAGTAATTATCTGTGTTCATTTGGTGAACATTAAAAGTAAATTTTCAAAAAATCCCGTGAAAAACCCATGAAAAAAGACCAATACCTAAAGTATCAGCCTTCTATCTATTTAATACCATTACTACTTAAGAACTTCTTAAAGTTAGATTCACTTAACGCTCCAACCGAAGCATTGACAGCCTTACCATCCTTAATAATAATTACCATTGGTGTATATCCATAGAACTCACTAATCTTACCCGTTGACTTAGTCCCATTTGCATTAACTTCAATTTCTTTAGTTAACTTTGATATAAATGTACTATAATCACTTGAAGAAGTATCTACTGTTGTAATATCTAAGTACTTAGTCTTAAATCCTAAATCTTTTTGAACACTCTTTAAAGTTGGTAAGAACGAAACACACGCACTACAAGATGAACGTCCTAAATACAACACACTAGTATCCTTACCATCAAATAACTTCAATACTTGTGCTAAAGTTAAAGTATCAAAATCACTTACATCATAATCACTACTTGTTTTTGTTCCACTAGTACTACTATTACCAGAATTATCACTACTACTTCCCCCATTAGTTAAAGAAATCATAGTAAATAATAAATTAACTCCTAAGATAATAGCAATAACTACTAACACCGTAAATATCTTATTTAATATAGTTGTATAATTAATATTTTCTTTCATAAATCCTCCCAATACCCTCTATTATATAACTAAAACCAACCTAAATTCAAGAACTTATTTAGTACAAAGACAACCCCTACAATAAATGCAAGTATCACAATTACAATAAGTATCTTTATAACAATTTTCGTACCAGCAACTTCTTCTTTTAAATCATTAAAATCATCAAAATCACTCTCCGTAAAAAGATTAGTCGTCGTTAAGAAAGTATTTTCATTAGTTTTATCTAAATCTATATCTTTCTTCTCTACTTTAGTTTTCTTAGTCTCACTAACTAAATCTTTTTCTTCTTTTAAATCTAACTTATCTAACCCTCTAATTACAGGAGCTTCTTTTGTCGTTTCTTTCATGAAATCATCTTTAGCGCCCAATACCTTAGTCTCATCATCATCTCCCTTTAAATCACTTAATATATCTAAAGGATCCGCTCCGTCACTTAAAGATTCTTTCATATTAATTGTATCTATTAACTCACGAAGTCTTTTCGATTCATCTTTCTCTTCTTTATCTTCATCATCATCTTCATCCATTTTATCTGCTAAACTAAGTCCATTTAAAATATCTAAGTTAGTATTTCTAATCTTCTTTAATCTTTCAACCTCATAACAGGCATCATTACTATCCTTAGCTTTCGATAATATTTCATTTATATCATACTCTCTTGTTTCATCAAGATTAACTCCATATTTAACTTCTTCATCATCATCCCTAGTTAAACGCACCTTTTTTTCTGGATCACGATATTTTTTATCTAACATACTTTTTAGTTTTTCAACATCAATCGTACTTCTATTATTATCTAAAATAGTTGTATTTGAATCTACACTAAAGCCATCTAACTCTTCTTCACTCATTTCTTCATATAATGCTTGATTTTTCTTAGTTCGTGATAAAGTTACTTCCTCATTTTTTAAATATTTATCTTCTCTAGTATTCATATAGCCTTTACTCCTATTCATATTTAATATTATCATATTTTTAGAATTTTTAATAGTATTTTTTAAATTACTCTGTCTTGCAGAGTAGACACATCGTGTTCATTTTTAACGAAAAAATATCAAATTTTTATTACAGAGTATACACATCGTGTTCATTTTATCATAGTTTCCTTCAAGTATTTTTAACTAAATTTATAGAATTTATAATGGTTTTTTTCCTAATTATTTTGTATAATAATGTACGAAAGGAAGTTTTTATGAAAGAATTAAAAGTAGATATTAATATGTGTATTGGTTGTGGAGCTTGTGCCGCTATTGATAGTGAACATTTTACTATTAATGATGCTGGTTTAAGTGAGACCACTAGTCAAGAAAACTTAGAAAGTCCTGCAGTTAATGAAGCCATTGATGCTTGCCCTGTTGGAGCTATAACTCTTGAAGAAAAGAAAGGTGTACCAGTATCTCCTGTAAATACTGCTACTCAAAATGTTAATAACCAACCAGTCAATGTTTCAGCTGCTAATGTTAAAGTAGAAGAAAAGAAAGAAAACTAAAAAAGTACTATTTTCTCTTAGTACTTTTCTTTTTGGCTAAAGCGTAAAGCTTTCTAACTTCCTTATTATCTAAATAACGATACTCTCCCGATTGTAAAGTTCCTAAATCTAAGAAAGCATACTTTTCTCTTTTTAACTTTTCAACCTCATGGCCAACACTTTTAAATAACTTCTTAACAATATGGTTACGTCCTTCATGAATGCTTATCTCAACTAAATCCGTATTCTTCGCTACATCATGTTTTCTTATCTTAACTCTACTTGGAACACACTTAACTCCGTCAATAACAATTCCATTCTTTAACTTAAATAATTCTTCCATACTTAAGTTGCCTTCAAGTTTAGCCATATAAACTTTTTCAACTTCATTCTTTGGATGCATTAAAATATTAGCCAGTTCCCCGTCATTCGTTAGTAAAATTAACCCCGTCGTATCATAATCTAATCTTCCAATCGGATAAATTCTTGCTGTAGTATCAATTAACTCCGTAATCACCTTACGATTTTTATCGTCACTCGCACTACAAATATACCCTCTTGGTTTATTTAATAAATAGTATTCTTTCTTCTCAATATTAATAGCCTTACCATTTACTAAAACCTCGTCACTACTACTTACCTTAGTTCCTAACTCTTTAACAATATCCCCATTAACCGACACCTTACCTTGTAAAATTAATTCTTCGGCTTTTCTCCTTGAACACACACCCGCATTAGCTATCACTTTTTGTAAACGTTCCATAATATCACTCCTCGTTTTTAAGTACCATAATCATACCATACTTTAACGAAAAAAGATACTAAAAGAAAAAACTTACCCAAAAAAGATATAACATAACACGAAGGCTGCCACTAACCCCCAAAAATCAGCAAACAACCCCGCCCACAAAGCATGACGAGTTTTTGTAATCTTCACTGACCCAAAATAAAGTGCTAAAACATAAATTGTCGTATCGGTACAGCCCTGAATAATTGATGCAAGATACCCAGCATATGAGTCCGGTCCATATAAAGTAAACACTTGGTTCATCATGGCCAAAGCCGCATTCCCCGAAATTGGTCTTAAAATAGCCATCGATAAAGCTTCAATAGGAATACCCACATTTGGTAAGAATGACAAGAAAAATTCTAAAATACCACTTCGTACAAAGATATTTATTGCCAAAACCATTGCCACAACCGAAGGCACTAGATTAAACGCCACCCCAAGCCCTTCCTTAGCTCCTACTAAAAACTCATCATAAATATTAACTTTCTTCTTATAACTATAAACAATAATAAATAAAACTATTAAAGGAATTACATAAGTCATTTTCTTCGTCTCCTAATAATATAGTCCAAAGTTAACCCTGCAATTGATGCTACCGAGGTAGCTAGTAACGAAGGCAAAATTATTCCTGTGGCATTCATACTTCCATGAGCCATGCGAAGAGCAATAACCGAAGTTGGAATAATCGTTACTCCCGCTGTATTTAAAACTAAAAACGTAATCATAGCCTCTGTTGCCTCCCCTTTTTTAGGATTTTCTTTTTCTAACTCTTGCATAGCTTTTAACCCAAAAGGTGTCGCTGCTGAACCAAGGCCCATCATATTTGCTACAATATTAGAAGCAATATAACCTAAAGCCTTTGAATTTCTATCCAAAGTAGGAAAAAGTTTATGTAATACTGGGCAAATTAACCTAGAAAACTTCTCCAAAAGTCCACTTTCTTGAGCTAACCGCATAACCCCCATCCATAAAATAAGTACTGGTAACATATTAAAAATTAACTCTATCCCACTATTAACCGAGGCCACAATTTCTTCATTAATTAAAGCCCCATTCCCACTAACTAGCCCGTAAACTATCCCACTAACAATCAAAAACAACCATATAACATTAATCATTAATTCCAAAACATAAGAAAATCTAAAACTTTATGCCAAAAATTCTTTTGTATTTTCTCATTCTTTCTAGCTAAAATATCTTCCTTAGCAATTACTTTTCCCTTTAATTTAACAACGACACTACCCACAGCTTCATTATCTTCATAACTATCTTTTTTCACTAAATCATAATTAATTTTAATATTTTTTTCTTCGTCACTTGTTAGTAAAATTTTCAAATCATTCTTTAAATATACCTGGTCATATGTTCCTTGAGTATCAATCTTAAAACTATTTTTATCCAAAACTTTAACTAAGTTATATTTCTTAAAATTCTTTTTATATAACGCCTTATGGTCTGCAAAATCGTCTGGGTCATTTAATGTTACCACTACTAAAGTCTTATCTTCCTTTTTAGCCGCCGTTACCAAAGTACGTCTTGCCTTCTTCGTAAAACCTGTTTTCCCACCAATACAATATTCATACGAACCCAATAACTTATTTTTATTATGCCAAACATAAGACTTATAACTACTTTGGGTCTTATAATTCTCCGTCCCAATTATCTCTGTAAAAACTTTATTCTTTAAAGCATA
>CALBBI010000122.1:0-15429 GCA_937926935.1 uncultured Bacillota bacterium | reverse complement strand
TGTTTATACTGGTACTTGGTACTGGACAATGTCGCCGTATAATTTCAACCCTTCCGGCTCGGCGTCTTTTGTTTGGGGCGTTGGCGGAGCCGGTTACTTCGGCGGCAACTGGGTTACTAGCGGGAGTGGTGTTCGTCCTGTTATAAATCTTAAATTAGATGTAGAAATATCTGATGGTATTGGAACAATAAATGATCCATTTATTATAAAAACCAATTAGAAAGGAGCTGTAACTATGAAAAATAAAAAAATATTATTAATAGTATTAGGAATATTACTATCGTTATCCTTTTTAGTTGGAGTAAGTTATGCTTACTATATGGTTACTGCATCTCAAACTAATAAGAATAGACTAGCATCTAGCTGTATTTCAGTTTCTTTAACTAACGAAAAGAATGATATTACTTTAAATAATGCATATCCTATAACTGACAGTGAAGGTAAGAAGTTAACTCCATATCAATTTACGATAACTAATACTTGTGATATTTTTATTTCTTATAATGTTAACTTAGAGATGTTAGAAGGTACTGATTTATCTTCTGATTATATTAAAACAATGGTTAACAGCGAAGCTCCTTATATTCTTTCTAGCTTAGATAGTGCATCTACTACTATAGATAAATCAACTGAGTCTAGAACTTTAGCACAAGGTTCATTAGGTAGTGGCGATAGTGTAGATTATGCTTTAAGATTATGGATGGATGAGAATACTCCATTAAATGATGAAACTCAAGATAAATCTTTAATTTCTAAAATAGTAGTAGTTGCTCAACCAAGTACATATAAACCAAGTGATTATGTAACTACATTACATGACGCCATATTAGTTAATGAATACCAGGTTAAAACGCCTGATAATGCTATTAGTAAGATAACTTCTAAAGAAACTCCTGATTTTAATAAGACAGCACCAATTATTGTATGGCAAGAAAAACATGAAACTACTAATACTGATTTAAATATTGATATGCCTGATATAAGTCTTGTTGGAAATACTTCCTTAGGTGGTCAAAATTTGACTGAAGATAGCACCAAAGTAATGTTAGGTACTGGATATACTTTTGACAGTGAAAAAGGCAAGTACACTCTGGTAAATTCTAAATTGTATTCTGCTGATGAACTAGAAGCCATAGATTTTTCTAGTACGCCATACTATGTTGAGGGTGGCGGTACTAATATAAGTTCTAGTAATGTTCTATCTAGTTATACTAGTAGTCCTGGTACTTATCTATATAAAGTTAATGAAGTAACTACATCTAATGTCGGTACTGCTAATACTAATTCTTATCGCATTAGATATGCCTTTAAGACTAATCGCTATACTGAAATTGAGTTAGAAAGTGATAAATCTGATAAGGGTCTATATACTGCACAAGATGACTATGGAACGTCATATTATTATCGTGGCAACGTATCAAACAACAATGTATATTTTGCTGGTGCTTATTGGAAGATAATTCGTATTAATGGTGATGAAACAATAAGATTACTTTATAATGGTACTAAGGTAAATGCTAAAGCCGGTGATGCTCAATATAGTACGAGTGCTTTCAATTCTACTAGTACTGATCCAGCATATGTTGGTTATATGTATGGTACAGCAACTGGTGAACTAGGTTCTAGAGAAAACAATCTTGCCAATGGCAAAGATAGTAATATCAAAACTAAAGTTGATGAATTTTATAATAAATACATAGTTGCTAATAACTTACAAGATTATTTGGTAGACACAGGTTTTTGTGGTGACCGTTCAATCACCAATAGTGGCGATGGTTATTCTACAACTTCCTATACAGAATATGGTGCGGTTAATCGTTTAGCTAAAACAAACAAATTACCAATATTAACTTGCCCAGACAAAGAACATGATTTATATACCGTTGATAGTTCAAAGGGTAATGGTGCTTTAACTAATCCGATTGGTCTAATGACTGCTGATGAAGCCGCCATGGCTGGTATGGTAAATGGCTATTTAAATACCTTATCGTATGTTTATACTGGTACTTGGTACTGGACAATGTCGCCGTATGTTTTCAACCCTTCCAACTCGGCGTCAGGTGTTTGGTACGTTAACGGAACCGGTGACTTCGGCTATCGCTGGGTTACTAGCGGCCTTGGCGTCCGTCCTGCGATAAATCTGAAAGCTAATGTTGAAATATCTGGTGGAATAGGTACAGTAAATGACCCATTCGTAATAAAAACAACATAAAGTATTCTAAAAAGGATACTTTTTTTAAGACTAAAAATATAGTATAATAGCACAAGAAACGAAGGAAATACTATGTACGGAAAGAATATGTATCTAAGCTTTTTAAACGAAGAAATATATGATGATGCAGAATTTAATATTGAACCATTAGATAAAGTAGGAATAACTGGTGTTAATGGAGCAGGAAAAACAACATTATTTAAAGTAATACTTGGTAATATAAAACTAGATAAAGGAACTTTATATACAGGTAATAAAGTAATTGGATACTTACCCCAAGAAGTAGAGTTTACCCATAATGAGAATGTATATGAATATTTATTAAGTGCTAGGCCAATAAAAAAGTTAGAAGATGAAATAGCAGAGTTATATACAAAGATAAGTGATAGTACAGACCAAAAGTATATTGATAAAACTTTAAAAGTAATTGCTAAAAAGCAAGAAGCGTTAGAAACTTTAGATTATTATAATTATGAAAATATTCTGTTAAATATAATTGATAAGATGCATATTGATTTAGAATTGTTAGAAAAAAATATGGAAGAGTTATCCGGGGGACAGAAGAGTAAGATAGCATTTGCACACCTACTATATTCTAAGAGTGATATTTTATTACTTGATGAACCAACTAATCATTTAGATTTAGAAACAAGAGATTATATAATTAATTATTTAAAGAATTATAAAGGAATGGTTTTAATTATTTCACATGATATTCCTTTCTTAAATAGTATTACTAATAAGACGATGTATTTAGATAAAACTACACATAAGATTACGATGTATAAGGGTAATTATGATGAGTTTATGAAGAAGTATAATTTACAGAAAGAATTAAGAAATAGGATGATTGAAAATCAAGAGAAGGAAGCTGCTAGGTTAAGGGATATTGTTTTACTTTATTCTAATTCTTCAGGTAAGAGGAAGAGAATGGCTCAGGATAGGGAGAAGAAGTTAGCTAAGTTAGAAGAAAATATTTTGAAGAAGGATGTTGAGTATAAGAAGGTTAGAATGAACTTGAAACCTTTGGTGGAGCCAGATAAAGTACCTTTAAGTTTAAATAATATTGATTTTAATTATGAAGGACAAAGTGATTTATATAATAATTTATCGTTTGTTATAAGTCCTCGTGAAAGGTTTTTGATAGTCGGTGAAAATGGTGTTGGTAAGTCGACTTTGTTAAAGCTTATTGTGGGATTGTTGAAACCAAAGAAGGGTTCGATTTATTATGGTAAGAAGACAGAGATTGCGTATTATGCACAGGAGCAAGAGAACTTAGATTTAGATAAGACGATATTAGAAAATGTTAAAGATAGTAGTTTAAGTGATAAGGAGATTAGAAGTTACTTAGGAGGATTTTTATTTACAAATGATGATGTTTATAAGAAGGTTGGGGTGCTGTCGCCTGGGGAGAAGGCACGTGTTTGTTTATGTAAGTTAATGATTAAACGGGCTAATTTACTATTGTTAGATGAGCCGACTAACCATTTAGACCCAGAGACGCAAAGGATAATTGGGGAGAACTTTAAGAACTATGAAGGAACAATTATTATGGTTAGTCATAATCCAGCTTTTGTTGAGGCGGTTGGTGTTTCTAGGATGTTGTTGTTACCTAGTGGTAAGATTACGAACTTTGAAAGTGAATTGCTGTATAAGTATCATGAGGCACAAAGTAAAGGATAGAAATATTTAAATTTTGTATTCTCTGGAATACAAAATTGATAAAAAATTATTTTTTATATTCTACGAAATACAAAAATAATTTGAATGTAAAAGGTGATAAGAATTGTTAAATAGGTAGTTTTGTGCTATCTATTTTTAGTTATGTTCTCGACAAACCTACGGATAAATTGAGAATCGTCCGTAAGTTTGTCAAAGTTAAAGAAAAGTACTGGTAATCATAAATTGCAAAATATAAGTTTAATTATCAAGGAAAGATAACGAATAAAACGCACTAAATTAAAAATTAAGAGCTTGAAAAAGTTATATATGTGCGTTATAATGGGGTACGTAAAGCAGTTGAAAAAGACGGTAATAAATAAGTAATTACAAGAGAGTTAATCAAAAGCTGAGAGATTAATTAATGAAAATTTATTACAAATCACTTTGGATGCATTATATTAAAAGTATAATCGCTTATCTGGCGTTACAAGATTTAAGTGTGTGAATAGTTTCATGAACTAAGGTGGTACCGCGAATATTCGTCCTTAGATTGTGAGACTATTTTTAATTTTAGGAGGGAATGTTTTATGAAAAAGTTTGAAGAATTAGACAAAAGAGATGCTAGAGATGTTAATCAAGAAATCTTAAAAAAATGGAAAAGTGAAGATATTTTAGCCAAAACAATTCAAAATAGAGAAAATAATAAAACTTGGGTATTTTATGACGGACCAATTTATGCGAATGCTAAACCTGGAATTCACCATGTTTTAGCGAAGACAATTAAAGACTCTTTTTGTAAGTATAAAACCATGCAAGGTTATAAGGTACTAAGAAAAATTGGTTTAGATACACATGGATTACCAATTGAAGTTAATGTTGAAAAGAAGTTAGGTTTTAAAACTAAAGCTGATATTGAAAAGTTTGGTATTGAAAACTTCTGTAAAGAATGTAATAAAGCAACAGCGTTAAATATTGATGAAATAAATGATGTTACCGACTTAATGGGTCAATTTATTGATTGTAAAAATCCTTATATTACATGTAGTAATAACTTTATTGAATCAGAGTGGTGGCTTTTAAAAGAAATGGATAAGAAAGGGGTTTTATACCATGGAGAGAAGGTATTACCTTATTGTCCTAGATGTGGAACTGAGTTATCCGCTAATGAAGTATCGCAAGAATATCACCAAGATAGTGTAAATACTGTTATTGTACCTTTTAAGGTTGTTGGTAAAGATGAATATTTCTTAGTATGGACAACAACACCTTGGACTTTGATTGCTAATGTAGCATTATGTGTTAATCCGGATTTGACTTACTTAACTGTAAAATCTATGGGTTATAAGTTTATTGTGGCTGAGACTTTAGCAGATAAAGTACTGGGAGAAGACTATGAAGTAATTGAAAAGACTTTAGGTAAAGATTTAGTTGGTACTAAGTATGAACAATTATTACCATTTGTTAAGGTTGAAGGTAAGGCTTTTGAAGTATTAAGTGATTCTTATGTTACGGATAGTGATGGTACGGGTATTGTTCATATTGCACCAGCTTTTGGTGAAGATGATAATAGAGTTTCTAGGGAAAATGGGATTACGTTTATTAACCCAGTAGGAAAAGATGGTTGTTATACGGAAGGCCCTTGGACTAATAGATTAGTAACAGATCCTGAGTTAGAAATTGAAATTATTAAATATTTAAAAGAAAATGATAAGTTATTTAAGAAGATTAAGTTAACTCATGATTATCCACATTGTTGGAGATGTAAATCACCTTTAATTTACTATGCTAAACCAGCTTGGTATATTAGAACGACGCAATATAAGAATGAGATTATTGAAGCGAATAAGAGTGTTAATTGGTATCCAGAATATGTGGGAACAAAAAGATTTAATAACTGGTTAGAAAATATGGTTGACTGGGGAATTTCGCGTAATCGTTATTGGGGTTGTCCAATGCCAATTTGGATTTGTGATAAGTGTTCTTGTAAGCATGTTATTGGTTCTTTAGATGAACTTCAAAGTATGGTTGTGGAGAATATTAATGTTAGAGATTTAGAGTTACATCGTCCTTATATTGATAATGTACATTTGAAATGTCCAGAGTGTGGTGGCGTTATGAGCCGTGTTAGTGATGTTATGGATGTTTGGTTTGATAGTGGCGCTATGCCTTATGGGCAATATCATTATCCATTTGAAAACAAAGAGTTATTTGAGTCACAATTCCCAGCTGATTTTATTGCGGAAGGTGTTGATCAAACTCGTGGTTGGTTTAACTCCCTAATTTGTATTTCAACCATTGTATCTGGAGTGTCAAGCTTTAAAAATGTTGTCGTTAATGACATGGTACTAGATGGTTTTGGTAAGAAAATGAGTAAGAGTGTTGGTAATATTATTGATCCAATTAAGGAATTAAATACTTACGGAGCTGATGTGGTTAGATGGTATATGTTATATGCTTCTCCAGTATGGACACCATTAAAGTATGATTCAAATGGCTGTAAGGAAGTACATTCAAAATTCTTTAACCCATTAAAAAATACTTATTCATTCTTTCAAATGTATGCGAATGCAGATAATATTGACCCAAGAGAGTACAATGTCGCTTATGAAGATTTAGATGAAATTGATAAGTGGTTATTATCAAAGTATGAAAGATTAGTAAAATATGTTACAGATTCTTATGAAGAATTTGATTTAAATAAAGTAACGAAAGCAATTTCAAACTTTGTAAGTGAAGATTTATCAAACTGGTATATTAGAAGAAATAGAAGAAGATTCTGGAAGAGTGAGGAGGATACTTCGAAAAGGGCAGTTTATCAAACTACTTACCAAGTATTGTGTGGTGTATGTAAGTTAATCGCACCAATTGTACCTTTTATTAGTGAAGAGATGTATACGAAGTTAACTTTAGAGCCTTCAGTACATTTAAGTGATTTCCCTAAGTATGATGAGTCAATGGTTAATGATTATATTGAAGCTCGTATGGATAAGGTTAGAAATATAATCTCACTAGGACGTAATGCTAGAGAAGATAGTAAGATAAAGGTTAGAATTCCAATTAAGGAAGCTATTATTAATGGTAAGGATAAAAAACTTATTGGCGACTTATTAGATTTAATTAAAGAAGAGTTGAATGTTAAAGAAGTTTTATATACAGAATCAGTTGCAACTTATATGAATTTTGTGATTAAACCTAACTTCAAGGTTGTTGGTAAGATATTTGGTAAAGATATTAAGGCTTATCAGGCTTTACTAGAAAATCTAAGTGATGAAGAGAAGAATAAGTTAAATAATAAGGAAAGTATTACAGTTAAGTTCTTAGATAATGATTTAGAAATTAATGCAGATATGGTAGACATTAGAATTAACGCTAAAGAAGGTTTTGATGTTGCTATGGATAGTAATGACTTTATTATTTTAGATACTAAGTTAAGTGAAGATTTGATTTTAGAAGGGTTAGCTCGTGAGTTAGTATCGAAAGTTCAAAATTTAAGAAAATTAAAAGATTTTGATATTCAAGATAGAATTAAGTTATATATTAGTGGTGATAGTGATATTGATAAGTGTTTAAGTACTTATGAAGAGTTCATTAAGAATGAAACTTTAACGTTAGAGATTGTTAAAGAGAGTAAGGGCGAAGCTTACGATATTAATGACCATGAAACATATCTTGATGTTGAAAGAGTGTAGGTTTTAAGAGGAAACTTGAGTGGTTTCTTCTTTTTCTTTTGAAATAGAAATTACTTGAAAATGCCAGTTATCGACATAAAATGAGTGCTTGAGTATCAAAATATGTTGATAACTGGCATTTTTGCAATATGGAGCTATAAAAAAAGAAACCAACTAAGGTTTCAAAATATTATGTAAACACCTTTATTTTTTATTATATATAAGTTCTAATGACTTATTTTTTAATTAATTGACGAGATTCTCCTAGCAATTTTTTATTCATTTCTATAATAATCTCTTTTACTTCTTTAATAAGCTTAACAAATTTTTCTGTATCTTTAGAATTAATGTTTTGAATATATTCTCCTTCTAATTCAAATATATCATCTAGCATTTTACAAAATTCATTATAAGTATAAGTGCCAATATTACTTTCTAAAAATTCTTTTACTAAATTTATATTTCCATAAAATTGGCATTTATTGACTAAATTAATAAATTCTTCATTTAAAAGTAATGGATATAAAAGTCTTACTTCAGTATTATAGCCAATTGCTCTATATCTTTCATCAGCTTGCGCAGTTTTTAAAGTATCTAAATATAATTTAACTTTATTGTTTTTTATATAGCTTTTTTTAAATGACATAATTTTATTAACCAGCAATTCTGTTATATAGGTATTTGTTATTTCATCTAAAGTTGTACTAGTGTTATTGAAACTGAATTTTTCTTTAGCATTATTATCACGATAATAATAAGTTTCATGTAAACCACTTCGCATATAATACGTATTATCATCAATTAAGATATGAGTATTATAATATCCCATTAAGGCATGACGTATTTCATGAATAAGCATTTCTAATTTTAAGACAGGTGTTGCTATAGAATCATTAACATGGGTTCCTAAAATAATTGCTTGTGGATATTGTTTTTGTGTTGCGTCTTTAAAGAGTTTAAGATTGGGGATAAAAATAGTTACTGCAACGCCTCCTTTAGGAACTGCTCCAAAATTATGGCGAGTTGCTATTTCGCTTACATTTCCTTCTTCATAAATGATTTGAACATTATTAAATAAGTCATATAAAGGAACATCACAATCTTTGCCTAAACTTATATAAAATGCTACATATGTTAGAGTAATCATAGTTAATAGTTCGTCACTATAGTCAAACTTTTTAGCAATGCTTTGTAATAACATATACTTTTCATTTAATAATTTATTAAATTTAATATTATCCATTATTTTCCTCCCATTTTATACTTTAATTTGTTTTTTTCTAAAATGTATTTTTCAATATCATCAATTTCCATGGTATCGACATAATATCCCAGATAGCCACTAGGTTCACTTTGATAATAAAATCCGTAATTCTTTTTAGCAGTAGAAAACCAAATTATTTCGTTATTTACTTGTGACAATTTAATCATATCATTCATAATATCAAAATCAGAAAAAATATATATCTTTCTATTTTTTATATTTTTTAGTTCATCATATAAAGAACGATAATCTGTATAAATTAAACAATCAAAATTTTCGAACTTCTGTGTATTAGAATTTACTACATTGTTAATATCTAACTCTTTATGGGTTCCTTTTTTGATGATTAGTTTTCTTAATATTTGGTCATTATATGTTAAATATATCCAAGAGCCTTTAATAGCAACGCTGCTAATAGCATTTACATACATCTCTAAAGATTCATTATTAGAAGGTGATAAATCAAAGACATAGACATCTGGTTTAAAACTGGGACTTTCTAAGTCATCAATAATCTTAAATTTTTGGTCAGTTAAATAATGTTTGACGATTTCTTTTTTATTATATTTGTATGTTCCTTTTTGATATCTTTCATAACTTAATGAAACTAGTTTTCTTAAAACTTTATAAATTTTGGTGACTTTTATACTACTTAATTTAGAGCTTGCTTGATGAGAGTTATAGCCATTTGTCTGTTTGATATTATCGCTACTAGATTTTTCATAGTTATTAATTAAGTCATCAAAATCGTTAAAATCATCATCTAATTGTTGATGACCTTTATCGCTATTTTTGGCTGGTTCTTGTTTTTCTTGAGCTGATGTCGGCTCGTTTTTTAATTCATTTTGTTTTTGATTATTTTCGTTATCTTTTTTAGATTCTGTTATTTTTTCTTTTGCACTTTGTTGTTTCTCAGATGTACTAGTTTGATTATCATCAATTTGTTGGTCAGTAAACTTTTCATTAGATTTGGAAGTAGGAGATTTAGTCTCGCTATTATTTTGTTTTTGATTATCTAAATTTTGTTGTTCAAAATTTGTTTCATTACTTTTACTAGTATCTTGTTTTTTATCTTGATATTGAGAGAGGTTTTCAGAATTAATATCAGAATCGTTAATATTTTGCTGATTGTCATTTTGGCGTATGGCTTGGTTATTAGATTCAGTTTCACTTTTGTTTTGAGCTTGTTCGTTTTGAATTTGTTGCTCACTACTAACTGAATTAGCTTTATTGTCATCTTTTTGAAACTTTTGATTTTCAGTAATGTCCGATGAATTTTCTTGCAAATCTTGATTACTTTCACTTGGACTTTGAGTGTCTTTTTTTTGTTTAAAACTTTCTGATGTTTTCTCTTTACTATTAGTTTCATCTTGGTTATTTTTATTTTGTTCTTGAGTATTTTGGGAGTTAGTTACTTTATCATCATAACTGTCATTTTGCTCATTTCCTTGATTAGAAGTATTTTCAGAATTTGAATTGCTATTATCATTTGAACTAGCACTATTTTGTTGATTAGTCATTGATTTTTGAGCTTTTTTTCTTTTATCGATTGTAAAATAATCACTATCAATTAGTTTGGGGTAATAATATTCTTCACCATAATCTAATAATTCATCTAAGTTTAACTTATTTTCCATTATTTTAAAGTCCTTTTTAAAACTTTTTCTGAAGAAACAACGGTTTTTGCTTCTATAATAGTGTTATAATAATCACTAAATTTGCTTTCTTTCGTTATAACTAAGCCACATCCAGCAATTTCAAATCTATCAACAATACCATTAGCAACAATTCCTAAAACAGGATAACAATTATTCAGAATATATTGATTATAATAACGTGATTGAGGAAATAATACAAAATTACCTATGATATTTCTTGCAAAAGTTACAATTTCTTTTTGGATAGAATTGAGTCTTTTAAATTCAGAATCTAGAAAAAATTCTTTGGCGTTGGTATAGAAAAGGTAATTGCCTTTAACCATATATTTAGGATATATATGTAAAGTTTTATTGATTTCATCCTTTTCTTCTATCCATTTAAAAACAAATTCTCCTTCTTTATTTTCAAATGGGTTAAATACATTTCCTGTTGGTACCTTTAAAATTAATTTCATTGGAGTAAATTCGTCAATAGAAACATTCCAGCCTTTTTGTTCATATCTTTTCCATTCATAGCATTTTTCTTTAAAATCTGAGTAATGATAATATAAATCGTTATCACTCTGATTATATTCTCTAACGAGAATGGATGTTGCTGGCAGTGCAAGTTCTGGGTTAAAAAAGCATATTTTTTTAAGAACTTCTAGAATTGGTTCTGAGTTAAATCTTTGGGAGTAATGGAAATAATTAATGTCTAAAGTATCATCATATGTTATTTGAAGATTAGGTGCTTGATATACATGAATGCCATTGTTAGTTTTCATTTTAGCTAGGGTAGAAGTGGGAATATTGGATAGAATTTTAGCATTAAGAGCAGTTAAGTTAAAGTTTCTTTCGTCCATTTCATAGTAAAAATCTTCGGCTTTTTGGTCACTGTTTTTTAAACTTGAATTTTCTATTTGCCACTTATGAATGCAGGCAATAATATTTTTCATTGCACATATAAACAATTTAGGCGATATGTGTTCTTTATTTGCTACTAATATTAATGTATCTCTATATTTTATTAAGCTGATGAAATTATCATTTTCATGATATAAAAAGCCAAATTTGCTATTAGGATTTCCTTCTAACTTTATTCTTTTGAATAAAGCTCGAATGGCTTCAGGGTTTTTATGAGTAATGATACCTAATTCTACTATTTTTTCTTTATTTTCTTGGCTTATAAAATCTAAAGTTTTATCATCTTTCATATTATCTAAGATATTAGCAATATCACGCATTGGGTCATCAACATCATCTTCATCAAAAATGAACTCACCATTTTCTTTCTTCTCGATGTATTGCTCAATAAGACTTTCTTCTTCACTGCTACTAGTTATATTGTCTTCTGGTTCACTCATATAATCTTCAGGACTATCTAAGTCAAAATCAATCGGCTCATTAGAATAATTACTAGGCTGATTTTGATATTTAAATTTTCCTATTAAAATATTAGTTATTTTTTCTCTACTATCATCATCTTTTCCAAGTTTTCTTATTAGATTGTTAATTCTTCGCGTACTACTAATACCATTTGAATATAATTCATAGTCACTAGTTATAGCTGTAATTAATTCTTGTAAAGCTGGTAAACGTGTTAATAATTCTTCGTTGCTATTCATTTGCTCATTATAAATTGATTCATATACTTTACATATAAATTTTAAAAACTTAGGGTCATGTTCGACGTTTTCGAATCTTTTTAATAAAGTTTTGTAAGCTAAAACTGGTGGCATTGGTGGTAATTTAATAACTGAACATCTTCTTAATAAAGCGTCTAGTAAATTACGCTCATTATTTTTAGCTAAAATAACATATAAATTTTTTCGGCCATCGTTGGTTAAAGATAAGATTTCGTTGTTCGAAGTTTCTATTTTACCATTTTGTAAAAAGTCTAAAAAATAAGAGTCTAATACTTCACGTGCTTTGTCTAATTCATCGATAGTTAAAACAACTTTTTTACCACCATTTGCTAAGTTAATTGCTTTTGTTAAAATACCTTCGGCAACTGATTTTTCGGCATCGCCTTTAACAATAGCAGGAACATTGTAAGTAGCGATTAATCTATCGCTATTGGTTTCTTCGACGCATTGTGTGTAAATGTATTCTGTATCATTACCTAAAAATTTAGCGAATGTTTCTGATAAAAATGTTTTACCACAACCAGGGTCTCCTTCTAATAAAATAGCTGAAACACCTTTATTAGCACTATTATGGTAATACTTATAGAATAAATAAACATCTTCTAAAACATCAGCACTTTGAAATGTATAGCCTAAAGCCTCAAAAATTTTTTTAAATTCTTTCATAACTTTCGCCCCTTTAAATGTAGAAGTTATTATAGCACAAATTCTTAGCATTGCAATAGTTTTCAAAGAGTAGCATTAAATAAAAATTATCTATAATAATGCCTACTTTGCGTTTTGAAAACTTATGATATAATGAGATTGAAATAAGAAAGGAATAACCCATGAATAAAAGATATTTATCGGCAAATTGATTATTCAATAAATATTGATAGTAAGAAATTTCCTAAATTAATGCAAAATACAATGAAAATTTTTGAAGAATATGATAAGAATGGAGATTGTATAATGTATGATGGGCTAGCTTTAGGTTTAGAGTCTTTTGCTAAATCTGCATTGCTAGAAAATAGAATAACAGAAATTAAATTTAATCAAATACTAAAAAAATATTGCGAATAAAAAAATAGAGGTAGTTAATATGATAAACTTAAAATATAAATATGAAGATGTTATAAAATATTGGCAAGAACAAAAGCTTGAAAGTAAAGAAGACTATATGAATATTCTAGAAAATTTCAGCGTCTTATTTGCCTATAATTCTGGTGCGATTGAAAATGATAAAATAACATATTATGATACCAAGGAAATATTTAATAGTGGAAAAGTTATCAACTATACTGGTGATTTAAAAACATTGATTGAAATTGATAATCAAAAAGACTGTTATAATTATATATTGAGTAAAGTGGTCTTGAAATCACCTATTAGTGAGGAATGGATAAAGAAAGTACATAAAATTTTAACTAAAGACACATATGACAAAAGACTAGGAGAATATAAAGCTTATGATTATGTAACAGAAATTAATGGTGGCTATTCTTCTGTAGAAAATGTTCAAAATAATATGAGAAAGCTTATAGAAAAAATTAACTCAATAAAACCTCAAGACAATGAAGAAATTATAAAAATGGCGGCTTATGCGCACAATGTTATTGAAAAAATTCAACCTTTTACTTCCGAAAATGGACTGATAAGGAGAGTTTTAGTAAATTACTTTTTAATGATTAATGACCTTCCGCCAATTGTTATCTATAATGAAGATAAAAAATATTATTATGCAGCATTAGAAAAATTTATAACAAAAGAAGATATAAGTTTAATGGTGGAATTTTTAAAGTATGAAATGGCAAAAACTTGGGAGAAAATACTGGATAGAAAATATCAAGTAAATAAATTAAGAAAGAAAAAGTTATGTGATTACTTAGAAAATTAAGTAAAAAAAAGAAGGCCTTAAGCCTTTCAAAACTATCTAAAATATATAAAAACGAAGATACCTACGATTATACAATAGATAGAGAATTTCCATAAAGCACCTTTTTTAACGATATTAGATAACCAGTTGTAAGTTAAGTATGTACCTAGGAAGGCTGCAACTAGACCCGCAGCATAGTTAAGAATTAAGGCACTATCGATACCACTTTTAATAACATCAATAGAACTTAATCCGAAAGACGCTACAGAAACAGGGAAATATAATAAGAAAGTATATTTTAATGATGCTTCTCTAGATAAACCACAAAGAAGACAACCAACTAAAGTCATACCACTACGAGATAAACCAGGAATTAAGGCAATCATTTGGAATAAACCAATAATAATCGCATCCTTATAAGTTATATCATAGTCTTTTTTCTTACCCTTACTATCTTTAACAATAAATAAGGCAATTGCTGTAATTAGAAGAGCAAATCCTACTTCATAGACATTAGAGAAAGATTCTATCTTATCTTTAAATAATAAACCCATAATACCAACAGGGATAGAACCAACAACAATTAACATACAATACTTAAAGTCATCAGCAAATTTCTTTTTATCTTCTTTCTTACCAAAAAGATATTTAAAGAAACCAGTAATTAGTTTAACAATATCATTCCAGAATATCATTAATATAGCGATAAAAGAACCAAAATTAACAATAACTTCAAAGTTTAAATCATTAAACATATTAGTATTAAATAACTCTCTAAATATTAATAAATGACCACTACTAGAGATAGGTAATGGTTCAGTAATTCCTTGGATAATACCTAGAATTACATATTTTAAAAACTCCATATAATCACCTAGTTAATTATATAATAGATTAGAAAAAATATAAATAGAAATTCTTTTAAAGACACTTGGTTTACTTCTAAAATTTAAGGTGTAAGGATAAAATAGAGTAGTGATATTATGATATTATTAAGTATGTTTTTTATAGCAGTGTTTTTAAGTTTTGTGGTGTTAAATCTCCAAATACTAAATCAAGATTTTCTTTTTCTAGTTTTGCTACAGATTTTTCTATTTTTTCTTTTTCCCATACATCATCTTGATCTGAAAGCATATATAATTCATTTGAAACTTTTTTTAGTAAAAATTCAAAATTTCTTATATATCCAAGATTTTGTTCTTGATAATATATAGTTACATTTTCACGTCTTTCATATCTTTTTAATATTTTTCTTGTTTGGTCTGTTGAACAATCATCTGAAATAATCAAATGTATATTTTTATATGTTTGATTTAAAATACTTTCTATCTGTTGTTTTAAGTACTTTTCACCATTATATGTTGCTAATAAAACATCTACTTGTTTTCTCATTTTTTCTTGCCTCTTCCTTTACTTTTATTTCTCCATCGATTTTTTATGATTATATCATAATATATGTTTTTTTCAATATTTTTTGACAAAACT
>CALBBI010000121.1:0-15465 GCA_937926935.1 uncultured Bacillota bacterium | reverse complement strand
ATTCACAATAAATCTTAACAAGTTAAAAATAAATAAAGACACAAAGAAAAAAGTGTATACTACTTAACTTCGTATACACTAACTTTTTTCTTGTCTTTTCCTAAACGTTCAAATTTAACAGTACCTGATACTTTAGCAAATAAAGTATGGTCTTTACCCATTCCAACATTTACTCCTGGATAAATCTTAGTTCCTCTTTGACGATATAGAATTGATCCTGCAGAAACAGTTTGTCCATCGGCAGCCTTAGCACCTAATCTACGACCAGCAGAATCTCTACCGTTTTGAGTTGAACCTTGAGCCTTAACGTGAGCAAATAATTGGATATTTAATTTTAAAAATTTCATTTTAATCCTCCTATTTTAATATTTTTAGGATAATCAAGTTCAAGTTCTTTTAACATGTTTAACATATTATTTAAAAGTTTATCTGCTACTTCATTATCACTATTCACGGTAATACTTAAGTTACCTTCATTAGTATCATATGTAATGGCTTTATTATCTAAAGTCAAGATATTATTTATAGTAGTAGTTGCCACGGTAGATACAGCAGCACAGACAATGTCTTTACCCGCATAATCATAATTAGCATGACCATTAATACTAATACTTTCTATAATATCATTATGATACAAAACATGAACTCTTATCATAATTATTTAACATTAATAGACTTAATTGTTAACTTAGTATAAGGTTGTCTATGTCCTTGTTTTTTACGATATTTCTTTTTAGGTTTGTATTTAAATACAGTAATCTTTTTTTGTTTACCTTGTTTTTCAACAGTAGCAACTACAGTTGCACCTTTAACAGTAGGATTTCCAACAACGTCATTAACCATTAATACTTCATCAAAAGTTACGTCTTTACCTACTTCAGTATCAAGTTTTTCAACAAAAATAGTTTCACCTTCAGAAACATAGTATTGTTTTCCGCCTGTTACAAATATAGCTTTCATAATTTCCCTCCTTAATAATAAGACACGCCTTTAAGGTGGCATTCGCTCTTTTTACCTTTTTAGTGCGGTTTTAAGAAAGCTCTTAAAACATTGTTATTTTACCAAATAGTTCTTTGGTTTGTCAATGGCTTTTTATGACCATTTGCTTTTATTCGTTACTTTCTGTTATTATTTACAATCGAAGATAGAAAAAAATAACATTTCTATAATTTAAAATTTTTTTGGAATTTTCTTTGGTATCAAAATTAATCGCTTTACTTTATCTGATTTACCGTCAGCTGTATGAGACATATCTTCTTCTGATAACTTATTAAAATTGGAATCATAAGGATTTTGCATTGGCTTTGGCTCTTCTAAATTATCAAGTTGCTCTACTGATGTAATTTGTGAATATATTCTATTATTTACTATTTCTTTTGAAAAATATTTATCCATAAATTGTTTTATATGTGTTTCCGCGAAATCACCTCTGAACCATCTTTGATTAATAAATTGTACTCCAGAAAAGATAAGCTTCTTTGAAAGGGCTATATCTGCTTTTTCATCCACTAGCCAGACTATTGGCTCAACATGTACCCAATATATATTTCCTATTTCAATCTCTCTACCATCAGACAGAAAAGATCCACGTCCGTTTCTATCGCCAACAAAACGAATATATTTATTTCCATCATATTCATATTCAATATGAGTTCTAGGAAAAAAACTATTATCAATATCTAAGAAGCTGACTGAATCCGTTGTATAACTTTTACCCGTAGTTCTTAAACTTCCATTGTTATATGCCTTTTCTAATTCATAAGAATATTTTTTATTAACAATAGTTTGAGGATATTCTCCATATTCAACTTCCTTAATTCCTTTGGCATTTATCACTTCGTTCATACAAATTGATTTTATTTGAGAGTAAGGTAAAGCTGGTCGAGCCCCATTACGGCGGTCAATAGCATGTCCCCCATCTTTAGTACCATTTTGTTTAATGATACAGGTGTCATATTCATCATGATATGATTTTGTCCACCAAATACCAGTTCTATTTTTCCTATTTTTGCCTTCACAAGCATAAAAATTGGGCGATGCATAACCACCCAATAAAATAGAAAAATCAGTTATAGCACATTTTGTACCATATTTTTTCAAAATTTCTAATTTGTTATCACCAAAGATTTGTTCTTGAGTTAAGAATGTAAAGTTACTCATAAATAATCACCACATATATGGTAACATAGTTTCATTTATTTTAATAGATTTTATGGCCAAAGAGTTTATGGCCATAAAGGTTAGTGCCAATGAGCTTACTGCCAAAAATTTGTTCATTAGTTAAGAATGTAAAATCATTCATATATTATCACCATATACATGGTAACATATTTTTAACTATTTTAATAGATTTTATTACATTCAATTCACATAATCCCCCAAGAAAAAAAGATATAGTGTGAGTATATCTATAAAAATTTAGGTGCTAGTAGTAAAAGTAGTAATACTAAGGCTAGATAAATAATTGTACTAGTTAGGGCTTTTAAAGGTAATTTATTTAAGAAATTTTGCTCTTTAGTATCTTTTTTAGCACTTAATACTTGATTTAAATTAGCTACTACTTTAGATAAATCTTCTTTATCTTTAGTTAATTTCATTTCTTCTAAGTATGTTTTTAAATCTTGATTAGGTATATGATTATAAACATAAGTATAACACACTTCCATATTATCTTTTTTTAGTCCTTCTAAGAATTCTTTACTTAAAGTATTATTACATACTTTAGAAGTAGCTAGAAAAACATTATAAATACTAGCGTTAGATTTTAATCCTAAAGAAAGAAGATTAAAAAATTCTAAAGCATCTTTATCAAGTCTTTCTTCTCTATTCATTATTTTAGAAGTAATTAAGATATCTTCATATAAGAAGTGAATAAATATAACTGTAATAGTTGATATAATTAGACCATACTTAGGAATTAATACTAGTAAGATAAATAATATTATTTCTAATAGTAATCTTGATAATAGAAAGGTATATACATCAATAATAGTACTAGAACCTAGAGTATTTATTTTAGATTGATATTTTTTTATTACTGATTCCGGATATATTCTTGTTACAACTTTATTCATGGTAGCCCTCCAGTAAGTTATTCATGATGTAGATATAGATAGTATAAATTATGATTATTAAGAGTAAGACTAAGTAACCATAAATACTATTAAATAACTTGGTAAAGTATTCTAATTTTATGGTTATACCAAAGAAGTAGACGATAGCGGGTGTTATTATGGCTACTAGGAATATATAGTGATATAGACTTGTTATAGTATTAAACTCTTCTTCTTTACGATTTTGTATAGTCATGGAGTTATAGATGTTACTTAGAGATTCTTTTAAACTTAGATTTAGTTTATCTCCAAGAACAAGAGTTTTATAGATTGATTCAACTTTTTTTAGTTTACTACGCTCAAAAAATCTTTTGAAACTTTGGGTTAGAGAAAGGCCATACTCTAAATCACTGAGGATTTTTTCAGCTTCGTCTTTGATGGGGTTTTCTAAGGATTTAATACTAAAACGAAGAGATTCATTTAAGTTATTACCTTGTTTTATCATATTATAAAGATATTTGATAAAAATATATAATTCTTTATTTACTTTGTTAACTCTTTTTTGATATTGATATTGCCATAGTAAGTCAGGAATAATATAACTTAGAACTAAACATAGTATGAAAGTTTCTAGTCTTGGAGTTATATAGAAGAAGACCATACCAATAATATACATAGCAATAGTTATAATGACGATAAGAAGTTTAATCGTAAAATAGTCAGTATTCTTTTTATACTTAGTTTCAATATTTAAAATATATTTATCATATTTCTTAGAGAGTTTTAAGATTAGTTTATTCTTTTCTAAACCATAACTTAATTTATTAATAATATGCCACCAAGTTAGGTTAATATTAGTAAGAATAGACTTTTTATACTCGGTATTATCTAGGGAAAAGTTATCTAGACGACGTTCTTTTTTCATTGTTTTAAATAGTTTTAAGACGTATAAAATCAAGATTAGTCCTAGGATAAAGAGAAATACTTGTAAGTTTTCTGATTTCATTAAGACAACTCCTTAAAGATTTCATCTAGTTCGTTATAACCTTTTTGTTTCATTAGTTTATAATTATTAGATTGTCTAGGGTTGAAACTAAATTCGTCATTTTGATAAGTGAATATTGGTTTTAATTCGTTGTTATCAAATTCTAAGATATTTATTACTTTGCGTTTATTATCGTTAGTTTTATCTAGAACAACAATAATGTCAATAGAGTTTTTTAAGTAAGATAACATTTTACTTGTTTCCATATTTTTTGACGCAAAGACTATTTTAGATTCTAAGTTTTCTAAAATATTAGAAGGAGCCATATTGATACTAGCTATAATACCCTTCTTGGTATTCATAAGATTTAAAGTATCAAGTAAGTTATCTTTCGTAACATCACTTATTAGAATGTAATTTGCGTTTAGGCTTGATGCAATGTCTATCATGTTATATTTTTCTTCGTTACTTAGAGTTATTAGATGTTCTTTAGGAATGTTTAGGTTGTTATTAGGGTCGATAACTACAACGCGGGAAGTATTATCAATGGAGTTACTTAGAGCATCTATAAATATGGATTTACCGGTTTCATCAAACCCTACTGTTAAGATGTTAAGATTAGCTTTAACTGCTGTATCTAGGTATGTAGCCATATAAGGTGTAATGGTTCCTAGACGAATTAAATCTTCTAATGAGGCAATATCATGATTATATTTTTTAATCATTAGAACGGGGTTAAGGGTTAAAGGTGGTAAGATAGCACTTAGTTTGCTGCCATCTTTTAACTTAGTATTTAAAAGACTTGAATTTAATTCGATGTTTAAAGGTTCGATTAGTTTCTTAATTGTTTTAACGATATGTTCGTCGTTGATAAACGAGATATTATTTTCTTTGATATACCCAGTTTCAGTTTCGATGTAAATGTCATTTGGTGAATTAACCATAATCGTTTTAACGGCATTATCTTTCATTATCTCGGTTAGTGGGCCATAGCCGTTAATCTCATTGTCCGCTAAGTTATAAAGATAAGTTTTCTCAGCATTAGAAAGATTTAAATCTTTAGTATTATAATCAATACTTTGTAAGATTAAATCACTAGTAATAGAAGTCTCGTCTTTTAAGTCTGAAACACGTTCGATAATTTTGTCTTTTAAGTTTTCTAATAATTCTTTATCTTGAAAGATATCATAATCATTTAAAACAAGATTATTATTAGGTTTGATGTGGAATGCACTTACTAAGGATTTACTCATTGTCTTCACCTCCAATTAAGTCTAGTGCGATGTTCATTAGAACGGTATAGTCTTTGCTGTAGCTTTTGGCAATTTTTTTATCTAATGTAAGAATTTGACCATCCATAATATATTTATCGATGTTTTGAATGAAGAAACGATTTGTTAGGTAGTAGTCAATATTGGTTTTGATTATATTTTTAATGTCGTAAAGACTGAAATAGTTTTTGAAAGGACTAAAAGAGTCGTTCAATAAGACTTTGTACTTAGTAATATTTAAAGATTCAAAGATAGCAATAACGTTCTTCATATTTTTTAAATCAACGGGGTCATTGGATAGTAAGTATAGAACTTTGTCAGATTTATCCAAGGTATAAAGATTGATATCATTAAAGATATGAGTGGTATCAATAAGGATAACATCGTAGGAGAAAGCCGCTCTATCTAGGATAACATCGATTAGAGAAGTATTTATTTTATTAGCTTCTCTAGGGTCTTTAGCGCATGGTAAGATGTCGATATAATCATCGTATTTTGTTACGTAACTAGATAGTTCTTCGTACTTATTGTTGTTGATATCTTGAAAAAGTGTGGATATGCTTTTTTCATAGGGCTTGTTTAAAGAAAGTGCAATACCACCGTTTGTTAAGTCTAAGTCGATTAAAAGAACTTTTTTTTGCATTAGTTCATACATACCGGCAAGGTTTAAAACTGTAGTGGTTTTACCTACTCCTCCTTTGGCACTTGTAATGCAGATACTTGTTCCTGTTTTTAAATTTTTAGCCATATAATCCCTCTTTGCTACTCTTCTATTCTAGATAATTATATCAATAATAGATAAAAATTACAATATGAAGCAAAACAAAAAGTAGATAGTTTGTATCTACTTAGATTACTCTTTAAATTGGAATATGTAGTCTTCGATTTGGATGTCGTCGCCTTTTTGGGCTCCTAATCTTAGAAGTTCATCCTCAACACCCATACCATGAAGTTTTCTGGAAAATCTTTGGATAGATTCGTCTTCAGTAAATTTTGTCATAGCAAATAGTTTAGATATTTCATCGCCTTCGACAACCCAAACGTCATCTAGTTTTGTTATGGTAAATGGTTTAGTGTTTTCAAATTTATACATAACATGTGATTCATACCTGGTTTCGTCATATAATGGCGTATTCTCGGTTTTATCTAGGATGTCGGCTAAGGCAGTGATAGCGTCATTTACTCCTTCGTTATTAAGGGCACTTATAGGTAAGATGGTAACATCTGGGTACTTAGCCTTAAAAGCTTTTAAGTTTTCTTGGAAGTTTGGTAAGTCCATTTTGTTAGCAATGACAACTTGTGGTTTATTTGCCAAGGCATCGCTATATTTTTTGATTTCGTTATTTATTATTTCGTAATCTTCGATTGGGTTGCGGCCTTCAAAGGAGCCCATATCTATTACGTGAGCAATTACTTTGGTACGCATAGCATGTTTTAAGAATTTTAACCCTAAGCCAACGCCGGTTGAGGCACCTTCGATTAACCCGGGTAAGTCAGCCATAATGAAACTACGTCCGTCTTTTAAATTTACAACACCTAAGTTTGGGTTAAGTGTGGTAAAATGGTAGGCGGCAATTTTAGGTTTAGAGGCGCTTATCATAGATAATAGAGTTGATTTGCCTACGGAAGGAAGACCTACTAAACCGACATCAGCTAGGACTTTTAGTTCGCATTTAATGTATCTAGTTTGACCCGGTTCACCATATTCACTAGTTTTAGGAGCAGGATTTTCGTGGGTTGCAAAAGCTTTGTTACCGCGGCCACCGCGACCACCTTGAGCTACTGTTACACGTTCTTTGTCTTTAGTTAAGTCGGCAATAATAAGGTTAGTATCTAAATCAATTATAGTTGTTCCTTCAGGTACTTTAATAATGACGTCTTTAGCATCCGCCCCAGTACGATTAGAACCTTTACCATTCTCACCCTTCTCGCCTTTAATTATTTTATTGTATCTTAAATCAACTAAGGTACGTAAGCCTTTATCTACTTCAAATATAATACTAGCACCATGGCCACCGTTAGCACCATCTGGTCCTAGGTTAGGCATACATTTTTCATGGTGGAATGAGGTACATCCATCGCCACCCTTACCTGCTATTAATTTAACATTTATTTCATCAACAAACATAGTAATCACCTTTTTCATTCTTTAGAGTATACCACAAAACTTTTAAAAAAAGAAGTAATACTATTAAAGCATTACATAAATTTGTTCATTTGACGCATTACTTCTTTAACTTGTTTTTGGCTTGGTTTTCTACCCATTCCACTCATCATAGCTTCAATCATTTTTTCATTGATTGGAGGATTTTTCTTTAGTTCTTTTTGCATTAAATTTTTAGCAATAAAGAATCCGATTACTAGGCCAATTATTAAACCTAGAATTACTAATAATATATCATGTAACATACTAATTCTTCCTTTCTAATTTACGAGAAAATACTTGGGCTGCTTCTTCAAATTCTGATTTAGAGTAAGCACATAATAAGACGTTGATATCATAATAAGGATTTTCTTTTGTAAAAGTATCATAGGCATTTAGGCACGATGCAGTTGAGGTTGCAACGGGGTTTTCTAGATTGCCACCAAAGATACCAGCACTTATTAAAGGAAATGAAATGCTAGTTAGGTTATGTTCTTTTAATGCTTTTAGGGAGTTGTAGTAAGCCATATATAGTTCTTTTAAGGCATTAGGTTTAATATTGAAGTTTGGTCCAACCGCATGGATTATGTAGTTAGCATTAGGAATATTAAAAGCCGGAGTAATTACAGCCTGTCCATCTTGCAACGGAACGGCATATTGCTTACAAGCTTTAGTTAATTCTTCATATCCAGCTTTACTAAATATTGCCCCACATACACCACCACCAGCATATAACATATTATTAGCGGCATTTACTATAGCATCAACGTTTTGGGTAACAGATGAATCATTAATCAAACTAATTTTACTCATATATTTTCTCCTTTATATCCCCTATTTTACTAAAATTAGAAGTTTTAAGCAACACTTTCTACCCAAAAATAGTCTTGATTTTGAAAATCACAAGCAAATAGATTGCTATTATCTTTTAAGGTGTTGAAGAATTCAGGCTTTGGCGAGGTTGTTTCTAGAACCATAAAGGCATTGCCTACCTTTAGTTTAGTATTTTCGTCATTATAGTAATTATTATAAATATGAGTATTCATGAATTTGGTATAGTGATCATTGGTACAGTAGTTGGTAAATAAGAAGTTATTTAACTCGATTTTATTGATTGGTTTAACCATTTTTTCATACATGTTGATACCATATTTTTGTTCTTCGATGTTTAAATGATAGATGTTTTCAAAGGTTTTGAATAAGTTATAAGGACTAGTTTTAGTTAATGTTCTAAATTCGTCGTTAATATTAAATATATAAAATTTTCTCAATTTTTATCACCAAGATTATTTTAGTATATTAAATACATATATTTTGTCGAATTTTAGAGAAAAGAAAAATTATAGAGATTTGACCCTATAATTATTTTAAAGTCCTTTTTAGTTGATTATCACCTTGTACAACTTTTTGAGTATATTGTCCATTTAAAGTATAGCCCGCTTTAGCATAATACATACCATTTAATTCTTCAGCATATGTTAAAATGGTAACTGTATTATCTTTCTTATATCCAGTAGCCTTTCTTGTGAAAGCCATTTCGTCATTTGAAGAATAGTTTGGTCTCATATCATAATCTTTTATAATATAGAAAGTACCATAATCGTCTTCTGAAGTTTGAGCTACTGTTAGTTTTTGATCTTCAGCATAATATCTAGCTTTGGTATTTGAATCACCGTCATGATTAATGGCAAATTCTTGGTGTTCTGGACCAAAAACATCATTTAAAGCACAATATTTATTTAAATGGTCTACTTGAGCATCAAATTTAATTAAATCATTAATTTTTTTACCAGCAACCCCAACAGTCATAGCACCTACTAAGGCAGCCATTATTTTTAAATATTTTCTTTTTTCATTTCTAATATCTTCTAAATTATTCATATTTTCCCCCTGAAGTAAGATGTATTATACAACTTATTTTTCGTAATTGCAACTTGAACATGCTATTTTCTTACCCTTTTTAACAAGAACACTGTTGCATTCGGGACAGAATTCATTAATCGGTTCATACCAAGAAGCAAAGTCGCATTTTGGATAGTTAGAACAGCCATAGAAGTTTTTGCCTTTTCTAGTTTTTTTCAAAACTATTTTGCCATCGCATTTTGGGCAAGGCATTATTTCAACTATTTTAGGTTCTTCTTTCTTAATATACTTGCATTCTGGATAGTTAGAACATGCGGTAAAGGCACCATAGCGGCCTTTTCTAATGACTAAATCAGCACCACATTTTGGACAAGTTTCACCAGTTTTTTCTGGAGCTTTCTTCTCCATTTCTTTGAATGCTACTTCAACTAGTGGTTCAAATTTGTCATAGAATTCTTTTAATACTTTAATATTGTCTAGTTTTTCATCAGCTATTTCGTCTAATTCATGTTCCATGTTAGCAGTATATTTAACGTTTACGATATCACTAAAGAATTCTTGTAGTTTATCAGTGGTTTCAATACCGATTTCAGTTGGTTTGAATTTCTTCTCTTCTAAAGTTACATAACCTCTAGTTTTTAAGGTATCAATAATAGTTGCATAAGTACTTGGTCTACCGATTCCTAAAGATTCTAGTTCTTTAATTAAAGATGATTCAGTGTATCTTGGAGTTGGTTTAGTAAAGTGTTGTTCTTTTATGATATCATCACTTACTATTACCTTACTTTGATATTTACTAAAATCTGGTAAAGTTTTATCTTCTTGGTCTTCATAATTACTATAAACTTTTAAATAGCCATCAAACTCTAGAACTGAGCCAGTAGCTTTAAATAAATATTCATTGTTTTCTAGAATTACAGTTGTTGCAATAGTTTTAGCATCAGCCATTAAACTAGATAATGCTTTGTAATAAATTAAGCTATAAAGTTTATATTCATCTGGTGTTAGGTAAGCTTTAATTGATTCTGGGGTACGGGTTATAGATGTTGGTCTGATACCTTCATGGGCATCTTGCATGTTATCATCTTTCTTACCAGTTTTAACGTACCCTACGTAAGATTTACCATAAGTATCTTCGATATATTTTAATGTTTCATTTATAAAAATGGGTGCTAGTCTTACAGAGTCGGTACGCATGTAAGTAATAAGACCGACAGTTTCATTTTTTAAATCAACACCTTCATATAGTTTTTGGGCAATACGCATGGTTTTAGATGAAGGAAAACCTAATTTATTTGAAGATGTTTGTTGTAGTGTTGAAGTTTTAAAGACAGGTTTAGAAGGTCTTTTTTTCTTTTTACTATCAACACTTTCGATATTAAAGGCTTTGGAAAGCTTACTAAGAATTTCATTAGCTTCGGTTTCATTAGCTATTTTTATATCGTCATTTTTATATTTAAATAAGTCCGCTTCAAAGTCTTTAAAGATACCAGTTATACTCCAGTATTCTTCTGGTTTGAAAGCTTCTATTTCACGTTCTTTATCGACAATAAGTTTTAAGGCTACTGATTGAACACGGCCGGCACTTTTACCACCGGTTTTAGATTGCATTAATTTGGATAATCTGAAGCCTATGATACGGTCAAGCATTCTTCTGGTTTCTTGCGATTTAACCATAGGCATATCAATTTTACGTGGTTCCTTGAAGGCTTCTTCGATAGCTGGTTTTGTTACTTCGTGAAATACTACACGCTCGTATTTATCTTCAGGTATTTCTAAAGCATCATATAAGTGCCATGAAATAGCTTCTCCTTCGCGGTCGGGGTCGCTTGCAAGATATACTTTGTCGGCTTTTTTAGCATCACTTTTTAATTCTTTAATAGTTTTAGCTTTGCCTTTTATGGGGATATAATTTGGTTTAAAGTCATTTTCTACGTCAATACCTAAACCAAATTTACCGGTTGTTGCTAAGTCTCTAATGTGTCCTTTAGAGGATACTACTTCATAATCACTGCCTAAATATTTTCCAATTGTTTTACTCTTTGAGGGAGATTCAACAATAACTAAATGTTTCATAAATTCCTTTCTTTTTAATCATTACTATCTTCTTGCTTATCTTTATACAAATTTTTTTCTAAATATGCAAAGTAATTCTTTTCGATTGCTAAATTATCCATTTTCATCTCATTTTTTACACGAGTATTAATTTTAGCAATTTCTTCTTTAGTGTAAGTTTCATCACCAAGATAAGTTAATTTAGAAGTTGTTGCATCGTAATAAGCAATATCACTACGCCATGAACCATCGGCAAATACAACATAATTATTATAGTTTTCATCAAATAGGTCTTGACCACCATATAATCTTGGATCGTAATCTAAGTTAAATAGATTTGCAAGGGTTGGTAAGATATTTAAATATGAAGTATAGTTATCATACTTGGTTGGTTCTAATGAAGGATTATAAATGATAAATGGTGTTCTGTCAACGTTACCATAGCCGTCAATATCATAATTAGCAATAGTTTTAAAGTCATAATCGTCTAAACCATATGGGTAATGATCAGCATATAATACAATTACAGTATCTTCAAGACGACCAGCAGTAGTTAATTCGTCAATTAATTCTCCAATAGCGTTATCTAGTATTTTTAGTTTGGACATATAACGTTTAGCACTCTTAGTATAGTTTTCGTCTTTGTATAAATCTAAATACATATCACCAGTTACACTGGAAGATTCATATGACATATGAGTGGAAACGGTTGTCATCCAAGCCATGAATTTATCTTCATTTATAAAATGTGGGGTTGCTTTTTCAACAAATTCAACATCACTTGGCCATGGTTTATATTCTGTTCCTAGTTTGATACCAAGGTCATTAACGCCATAGTAATGCATACTTCCCATGTTTGGATGAATAGTATGACGATAATAATAATGGTCAGTATAATCGTGATAACTTGAAGTTGTATATCCTTTGTTGTTAAATAAGTTAAACATAGCTTCAAAGTAAGTGTTATCTTTATATACGTTGGCAGTACAGCTTTTATTAATGGTGAATAATGAGGTTAAACCAGTCATTTCGTTATTACCTGTTGAACAAGCATTTCTTGGGGAGAAGGTATTGGTCCAAGCCCAGCCATCATTATATAGTTTATTGATATTTGGGAAATATTCAGGGTGGTCAGTTATAACGTTACTACCCGATTCCATCATTACTACAATTAAGTTTTTGCCTTCAAAAAGACCAGTTTTATCATTCTTAGCAGTTATTTCTTTACTCATAAAGTAGCTGTTTAGGGTTTTGTAGTCTTTATTAGTTTCATTATTTTGAAGTTCTTCCCAGGCAGTATCGTCAATTACACGGGAGTTGTCAGTTATTTCTCCAGGCTCTTTCTTAACAAATTCTTCAGAAAACTCGCTATGACCGATTAGAAGGGTTTTAATATCAATGTATTCAAATCCTAAAACGCCATATTGCCCTATAGCTAAGTTAGGCATAGAAAGATTAGAAAATAAGGCTTTATTACTAACCATTTGTAAATCATTTTGCATAAAAGGGATAATTATAGTTAGATAATATAATGGCATTAAAGCGATAGTAGCGATTAAACTAGATATCTTAGTTATTTTATTAATCTTTAAGTTTTTAGCATTATATTCTTCTTGGTATGTTTCTTTTTTCTTCTTACCTTTGATACTATCTAATTCTTCGTTATAACGAGTTAGTTCTTTTTTATTTATTCTAGTTTCAATTAAAGTGTAGTATAAAATCAAAAGAATTGTGGGGATAAATACTAGGTAAAATGTTGGTTTAAAGCTACCTAAAAAATCGCCAATAAAGTCTTTTACGGCTCCAGCTTGGGAAGATGTTCCCAAAGACATGACGGTTCCTAGATAATTATAGAAACCTGCTTGTACAATGTAGACGATATTTAAAATTAGAGAGATAAATATCACGATAGCAGTGCTTACTTTTTCATTTTTAATGAATGAGAGAATAAGACTTATAATTAGGGCAAAAATATTTACTCCAATGAATATTCTTAATAATGACCAATCAAATATTGGCATTTTAGTTCCTATTTTAAAGATTATTTCACAGATAAATAGTGATATTACCATGGGGATATATAATCTTAATGTTTTATTTTTAGTTATGTACTTCATTTACTTCATCCTTACTTTTTTTATATTTTTTTACTGGTCCATAAGAGAATCTGTAGTTGTCTAAAGGACCATATTTTTCTAGAGCATCTAAATGCTCTTTGGTGGGATATCCTTTATGATTTTTAAAACCATACATAGGATATTTTTTATCTAGTTCATACATCATGTTATCACGGGTTACTTTAGCTATGATTGAAGCAGCACCAATGGATGCGGAGATGTAATCACCATGAACTAAGCCTTCAGTTGGAATATCGATATTTAGTTTCATGGCATCGACTAATACGTAATCGGGTTTAGTTTGAAGATTTTTGATGGCTTCAATCATGGCTAATTTACTGGCTTCATAAATATTTACTTCGTCAATTGTTTTAGCGTCAATCACGCCAATGCCGTAGGCAATACACTCTTCGATAATTTTAGGATATAATTCTTCTCTTTTTTTCTCAGTCAAGGCTTTAGAGTCGTTAAGACCTTCAAGGTGACAATTTTTAGGGAGAATGCAGGCTGCTGCAACGACAGGTCCAACTAAAGGACCACGTCCCACTTCATCTACACCTGCAATTAAGTTATATCCGGCTTCATACAAAGCGCGCTCATGAATATATTTATCATTTTTGGCTAAAGCCATATTAAGAAGACCAATGTCTTTTTTATCTTTTTTTCGATTTAAAGATAATTTTATTTCTAACATTTTAGGAATATTTAAGACTTTATAGCCTTCGATAATAATGGTATCTTTTGGATAATAAAGGTTGTAACTTAATTTGATATTATCATACTTTAGTATTTCAATACCAAAAGCACCGATATCTTTAGTCCAACTACTTTCTAGTTTTTTATAAATACTTTTAGGAACTGAAATATCGATGTCGTTGGTTTGTTTTTTAATACCTTGTAAGACCATAGAAGCCCCTGATAAGACAATAAAATCTTCTAACTTTAATTCTTCTTTTAAGTATTTTAGTTTAGTTAATATTTCATCTTTTTTCATAGGCTCATTCCTTACTTCTAGATTCTATCAAATGTTATATTTTTAATATATTCATTTTTTACGTCATTGATAATGGTTAAGCTAACACGTTTGTAATCAATTTCGCCACCACTTATTATAGCACCAATTTTACGTCCAATGGTAGTATAAGTTTCAACAATGTCGTCTATGGTGTCAAGATTATATCTTGTTTTTAGAATTTCAGGATAGTAATTATTTAATTTTTCAAGGATATGAACAGCTACTTTATCTAGGGGTAATACGTCTTGAGGAATGGTGCCAACAGCCGCTAAGTTTAGGGCGATTTCTGGTGTTTCAAATTTAGGCCATAAGATACCTGGACTATCTAGAAGAAGAATATTGCTGTTAGTTTTTAACCAAGAAAGATTTTTAGTTACACCAGGCATGTTACCAACGTTAACGACTTTTTTACCAGCTAAGCGATTAATAAGGGTTGATTTACCAACATTTGGTACGCCTACTACTAAGACTCTTATCTCTTTTTTCTTTAAACCTTTGGCTAAACGTTTTTCTTGAGCATTTTGCATTAATTCGTTAGTTTTGTTAATTAATTTTTGATAGTCGTTAGTTTTAGTTAAATCAAGAGGCATTACAGTGAAGCCTTTGGCTTGATAGTGCTCTATCCATTTGGCTGTTTCTTCTTTGTCGCATAAATCATATTTAGTCATGATTAAAATACGTGGTTTATTTTTTAAAATATCGTCCATTTCTTTGATTTTACTGGAACTAGGTATTCTAGAATCTATAAGTTCATAGACTACATCAATTAAACTTTCTTTTTCTTTGATTATTCTTTTGGTTTTAGCCATATGACCTGGATACCAGTTAATATTTGTTTTATTATCCATAGGAATCACTCCATTTCTATTCAATTATAGCATAAAAAAAACGAAATTTAGTATAATTCCGTCAATTTTTGATTCATTTCTATGGTTACCATAAAATGGTATCAAATATTAACTA
>CALBBI010000120.1:0-2622 GCA_937926935.1 uncultured Bacillota bacterium | reverse complement strand
ATTCCAAGTAAACAAAGCTTAAGAGTTGCATCTTAAGTTTTTTTGTGGTAATATATCTCTCCAAAAGAAGGGGTTACTTATGAATAAAGAAGAAAAAATAAATGAGTACTTTAATACCTTATTTAGCAAACAATATCAAAAATATAGTTTAATATTTAGTAATTTAGTAGTATTATCCAAATCTCAATTATTTTTAGAAGAAAAGTTTGACTCTGCTTATGAAATGTCTAACTTTGCAGAAGAAAGTTTAACTAAAATGGATTTTTTAGAATGCATCGAGTTAGCAAAACAATTTTATCAGGATATGGGAATAGATTACGATATTGAAAAATTAGTTCAAAACGGAACAATAGATATTAATGTTCCTAAAAATCCAGAAATAATTATCAATTCTGGTTGCACATCGTTCAAGAAAAACCACATTGAACTAAATGTAAATTATAATAATAGTATTTCTGATGCTACAGTATTAGTTCATGAGCTTGCTCATGTTAGGGGTATGAGACCACAATTTTACAAAACGTATGATTTTTTTACTGAAGCAATGGCCTTTACTGAACAATATGTATTTATTGAATATTTAAATAATATAGGATATAACAAAGATTTAAATATTCTAAAATCGAAAAATTATAGAAATTTATGGAAATATAATTATAATGCATATAGTATTCTCATGCTGTTAGATATATATAATATGTTAGGCAAAGTATCTTTAGAAAATTGCAAACTTTTATACAATAACAAAACAAATGAAGAATATCAAAATTCGGTAGATACTGTTTTTTACTACTTATCTAAACCATTATCCAAATTATTACAACCAATATATTACTCTATTGCTTACATGTACGCTCCTTATATGATTGAAAAATATAAAGAAAATCCAGACTTTATTAACAAAATAAAATATTTGACAGAAAATTTAGATAAATTAGAAATTAGAGACTTTTTTGAAATGATTGGTTTAACCACTAATCAAGATAAAAATCAAGAAATAGCTACTCCATACTTAGATAAGTACAAAAAAGAATGTGAAGAATCCTACGATAAACAAAGAAGACTAGTAAAATAGCCTTCTTTTATATTAATCCCTTACTTATTTTCCATTCTATAACTTTAATAGCCAATGCTCTAATATATTGAGCACTAACTTGACCCTTACTAACACCTTCTAAAATATTATTTATGTCCTCTTTATAATTCTTTGTTACCAAAATATCATTTCCCGAAACTAACGACTTAATTCCCATATTCTTTATATCTGCTGTCGCACCCATATTAAGTGCATCAGTTATAACCATGCCTCTAAATCCTAAAGCGTTTCTTAAATAATTATGATTACTAATTGATATCGAAGCTGGATTATTGCTATCCAAAGCCTCAACTATATTATGACTAATCATAATTGCCTCGCCACCACTTTGAATTCCTTTACTAAATGGAATTAAATCACTTTCGATTTCTTCCATACTTCTAGTATCTAAAGACTTAGACTTATGTGTATCACTATTCTTTCCATAACCAGGGTAATGCTTCATTACATAAGAAATCTTACTGTTCTTACTAGCGTCAATTACAGTTTGAGCAAAGGCTCCTGTTAATTCTGGACTAAGACCAATTGATCTACTATATATATAATCTTTAGGGTCATTAGAAATATCTAATACTGGTGCTAAATTGATGTTTAAATGTAGTTCTTCTAAGATTTCATTTTTCTTAATAGCGTCGTTTCTTATTAAATCAAAACCACCTTCTTTGTATAATTCTCTAGGTGATTTAAATCTCTCACTAGCTAAATTGGGATTACTACTTATTCTAGTAACTATTCCACCTTCTTCATCAACCGCTAAAAGTAGAGGAATTTTACTATTATCATTTAACTTATCAACCATGTCTAAAACATCTTCCTTAGTTTTATTTCTAAAATCCGACCCAAAAAAGATAAATCCTCCCAAGTTATATGTTCTAACATCTTCTAAACTATCTGTTGAATGATGTACCATATAAATTTGCCCTAGGGCCTCTTCTAAGCTCATAGCCTCTACTATTTCTTTAGCTCGTTCATAATTATTAAAACCACTATTTAGTTTAAACTCGTTATTAACATTTTCTACATTTTTAATAGTTATATCCTGAATCTCAGCGTTCTTGTTAAGCTCTCCATCATAAGAAATTTTAACATAACTATCAACATCTGTTTCTAATCCTTTTAACCTGTAGATAACTTGATTATTATCCACAACCAAAGCCTCATCATTTTCCTTATATATAACTAAACCTTCTATGTATTTATTATTACTATCTATATTACTACTATTGATTACTTCATTATTTACTTTATTGCACCCGACACATGCTAGTACCATTATAATTAATCCTAAAAAATTTATTATTTTTTTCATATTCAACCTCATTAGTAGTATAACCCAAAATTTCCTAAATAAATAGTCTAAACCAAAGTTAAGCCTAATTCTTAATCATTTTGAAAACTTTTTCTTGCTTTTTTAAATACTTTGTGGTATTGTCATTATGCAGTTATGTGTTTACATAGCTAATTAAGTGGGAGGGAAAGCGGAATGCCCATACCACTTACGCGACAAAATATTTTATAGGAGGTGT
>CALBBI010000119.1:0-6446 GCA_937926935.1 uncultured Bacillota bacterium | reverse complement strand
TTCTTTTTATATCTATTCCAGTAATTAAATGTAGCAAGTTATAAAAGAATTCTGGACATTCCTTAGCAATAGCTTTAAAAGCCTTATCATGAGTTAGTGAAGTTAAATTTTTCATGTTATTTCCTCCTTTGCTCATGTATCTTACAGGAAAGAAATTAAAAGTCAAAAACACAAAAATGCGAATTTCTGCAGCAAAAACGCGTTTAAAACGCAAAAAACGCTCTAAAATTTAAAAACTGCGAAGTTTTTTTGCAGTTTTTCAAAAACTCACAAATTTTAAAAACTTTCAACTTTACATAAAATGCGTAAAGAAAAAGAACTAAACCGCCCATCTACAAGTTTAGCCCTTCAACTAATTAACTATAATAAACTCATTTGAACTATAATCAACATAAGAATCATTAGAAATAATCTCTTTTGTTATAGGATTTACTACTGTATCTAAATATCCTCTTTCTATTAAATATCCCACAGTAACAGTATCTTCCTTACATCCGGATTCATTTTTACAACGATCTGCCGCTTCAACTACACTTTTATTAACCACTTTCCATAAATTAGCATTATGTTCTTTTTTTACATAAAATAACGTTGGAAAAATGACTAATGAGATAATAATTAAAATTAGAATTAAATTAATATTTTTTGTATTCATAATTTTCTCCATAATAATTTTTAATAAATTCTTCTCTATACTCTAATATTCTATCTTCCTTAATAGCGTCTCTTAATTCCTCTGTTAAATGAATTAAATATCTAATATTATGTATTGATAATAATCTAGCCCCTAATGTCTCATCACAATTTATTAAATGCTTAATATAAGCTTTAGTATAATTCTTACAAGCATAACAATCACATTCTTCACTTATTGGACTAAAATCTCTCTTATACTTAGCATTTTTTAAGTTTATCTTACCATACTTTGTTAAAGCATGACCATGACGAGCTAATCTTGTTGGTGAAACACAGTCAAATATGTCTACTCCATTAATAACATTTTCAACAATATCAATAGGATCCCCTACACCCATTAAATATCTAACTTTATCTTTAGGCAAGTACTTAGTTGCATATCTTACCATTTTATATTGTGTTTCTTTATCTTCTCCTACACTAGTACCACCAATTGAATAACCATCAAAATCCATTTTAGTTAATTCTTCTACACAATGACGTCTTAAATCTTCATATTCGCCACCTTGAACAATTCCAAATAAACTTTGTCTTGGATTATTAAAAGCATCTTTTCCCCTTTTAGCCCATCTTAAAGTTCTTTCTACTGACTGCTTACAATATTCATAAGTAGCAGGGTATCCAATACATTCATCAAAACTCATAGCAATATCACTATCTAACTTATTTTGAATTTGAATAGATTTTTCGGGAGTAAGTAATAGATTATCACCATTATATTGATTCTTAAACTTAACTCCTTCTTCAGTTATATCTTTTCTCTTAGCTAAAGAAAATACTTGAAATCCTCCTGAATCAGTTAATATTGGTCCATCCCAATTCATAAACTTATGTAATCCCCCAGCTTCATCAATAATATCTTCTCCTGGTCTTAACCATAAATGATAAGTGTTAGCTAAGATAATACCACAATGACATGTTTTTAATTCTTCTACCGATAAAGTCTTTACCGTAGCTTGAGTTCCTACTGGCATAAACATTGGTGTTTCAAATGTTCCATAATTAGTATGAATTAACCCAAGTCTAGCCTCACTATGAGCTTCTTTTTTTAATAAATCGTACTTAATTTTCACGTTAATACCTCATTTCTTAGACATTATATCATATATGTCTTGACTTTTGGAAACTTTTTTAGTATGATACTAGTACTTATGAAGGGGGAATAAATATGTTATCACAAGAGCGTGACGTAATTAAAACAAAGTTTTATCAATACATTAACGGAGCTAAAGCTTTCAAGTTTAAATTTACTTTAACCCAAGAAGACTTAGAAAGAATTGATGATCTAATTAAGGTTTATCAAAAAGGATTAGTTACTAGTGCTAATAGGAATAATTCTTTTCCAGACAACATTTATTACTACGTATTAAGATTTTTAAATAATCAACATAAGTATAATGTAGAACTATTTAAGTTTGAAGAAAAAGCTGCATTTTTAATTAAGATGGTTGATCCAGATCTTCAAATGTTAAAACTATATCAAAGATATCTTGATGAACCAAATTATGAGACTCTTATCCGTGAACAAATGGGTTGGTATGACTCAAGTCTTATATTTCTAGAACGTAAATATGCTTTAGCATATAACTTAATCGATAACAAAGATAAAAGATTAATCTTAAAATAACGACTCCAATGAGCCGTTATTTTTTAATTTTCATTAAATTCTATTAGTATATTATAAATATATATAATATCAGTACTTCTAGTATCTTCTTTATAATACTCTTTTAAAATATCTTTAACCTCTACTAACTTCTTCTTTCTACTCAAACTAGTATATATCTTATTTAACTTATTACAAGCCATACTTATACTATCTATATCATTAATATATACTGGTGTTTCCATCTGCATAATACCAAGCTTAGTAACTTTAGTTAACTTCCCATAAAATATATTATCAATACTTCTTTTAAAACTACTTCTATTTTTATCTTCATATATCATAATAGCGTATAACAAAGTATTTAAGTTTTTTTCTTTTATTTTTATGTAATTATGGTAAGTTTGTTTAAACTTAGCATAATTACTTACTATGTATCTATTATATCTTATATTATTTAGTGGCTTACTCTCCTTATTAGAATTACTAATCTTACTACTCTTAATAACAGTATAAACATATAATATTATAACTAGCCAAACAATATTCTTTAACGATTCCCCACTAGGTATAACACTATCCACTCTATTTATAAATACTATATTTATTACAAGTCCCAATAGAAATGTTATTATATAATCACTATAAAACTTATTTATATCTATTGTCTCACTACTCTTCTCCACCACAAAGTTATAAAACATCCTCAATAACATTTCTATTACTATTACCAAATATATGCTCTCATTAATACCCCCTAAATCAAATACCGACACTACTCCACTCATCACTATTAGAAATATTAAACTAACTACTATGTCATTTATAGTTCCATCTTTTCTCTTTAAGTAATTCTTCACAAAGAACAATAACAACCCAAATAAAGTATAATAAACTAAATATATTATTTTCATATATTTATCCCTCTCTTTTTATATCCTTTATTATACTGATATTCTCTTTCTTTGCAAGTATTAACATCAAAAGTGGTTCAATAAAATCTAGTGTGAAGTAAAAATTTGCAAAATCCCTTATAACATAAGGGATTAGCAGATTTTTTTTATCATTTTTTTGATATGTTTTTTTTAAATCATTTTTTGACCATATTTTACTAACATTAAAATTTTGATAACCGAGTAAAAAATTTATTTATTGTTTTTATTATTTGAAGCATTTTTATTTTTTGATGAACCACTAATTATACCTGTAAATGAATATAATATTCTTCCTCTTAGAAATCTAAAATCTTTATATCCAAATCCTACTCTTTTTAATACCTTTATTTTATTATTAGTTCCTTCTGTATAACCATTGCTATATCTTTTATCTATAAAAAAAGAATTTAATATATATTCTTTCCACCTAAATATAGTTTTAGATGCTTCTATAAATTCAGGAATATTTTTTTCTAAGCAATTATTTATCCAATTATCTAATTGCTCTTCAACATTCATTTCTTCATTATGATGAATAATATCTAAGAATTTTTCCTTTAAATAATATCCTTCTTTTAAATCTCGTGATATTGTTAAAATTTCATTTAATACATCTATTGGCAATACATCTACCATATGATCATTCTTGTATCTCCTAGTATAGACCCGCCAATCTATATCATTACTATATTTTCTTAATAAACTAACATTCTTTTTATTTTTTAATAATTTATACTCCTGACTCTTTTCAGAATAGAGATTTTGGTGTCTTATTCTTATTCCATCTAGAGCATCCATTATATAAGTGATATAATGAAATCGGTCAACAACATATTTTGCCTTTGGAAACATAATCTGTGTGACCAACAAATATGGTTCGTACATATCCGATATTACGAACTCTACCGAATGCCTATTTTTGCAATATGAAAAGTATTGGATTAGGCGTTCTTTTTTTCGGTTTGGCAATACATCTAATACTTTCTTATGAATCTGGTCATTTAATACAAATGCATATTTTCCAGCTCTTGTATCAGCCTTAAATTCATCAAATGATATAACCCTTGGTAAATTAATCACATGCTCTGGAATTTCTGAAATTATATCTAACATTTTGTTTTCCACAAACGTTATAGATACACGATTTTTCTGGGCTATATATTTAAATGACAAATTGTAATTAATTAAATCTTTTCTTATTTGAATTTTTACTTTATTTGAAATATTACCCTTATCAACATTTATATTTAATTCTTCTGTAAATATCTTATTACAATTATAACAATGATATCTTTTTTTACAAATAATTAAATCTACTTTTGAACCACAACTATCTAAATAAACGCATCTTATAGGTTTTAATTTATCATGCACTGAACTTGTAAATTTATTACAAACTGGGCACCTTACTTTCTTTTTTTTATTCTCAATAGTAACCTCTATTAACCCATTACTATTTTGATTAACATTAACTATTTTAACCTCCTTACTATTTAATCCTATTAGCAAATAATAATCTTTCATTTATACTCACCTTCCTATTATTATTTACTATATATTACCACACAAAAAGAGATGAAATTTTATCATCTCTCTTCACACCAAATTTTATTGATTTTTAAAATTAAGCATTAGTTTTTAGTCACTTTTACTTCACACTAGATTTTATTGAACCAAAAAAGCCATAACTTCTTATGACTTTATAATCCAAGGTCGCGGTCGGCTCCAGCCAACACATCCTCTTCTTCTCTCACTCTATAGTATCTTCATGCATCTATCATGTATCTTATTAACCATTCTCTATATCATCATATATGGTTTTTCCGGTTGATAAGTCCGGTGGTGGCGCTGGCCTCACACTGACGAGGCAATGGTGCTTGGGTGACTACCCTACTTTTAGTTGAAATGGAGATTCAGCTGTCCCTATTCCTACATTTGTTATTGAGATATTAGATTTCAAAAAAGCAGCAGGGCGAATATCACGGGTAGCGCTCGCAGCGGCGTTGTCGACAATCCCTGACGAGCCCACATAGAAGACGCTGTAGGAGTAGGACGAACGAGGCGTTAAAGTCCACTGCCAGTAACTTTTATATAAATAATCATTATTTTGGCAATCACTTGACTTATCCCAACCACCATAATATAACGTTGTTGCCAAACAAGATGTTCTGTCTGTTGTTGAACCACCGGATGTAGCATAGCCATAATCACTTGGATACATTAAACCTATTTTTCCTGTCCATGTTGTTGGTCTATCACTATATACTGTTGTTCCTCTTTCTGCACTATAGAAAGTACTTGTTATATTACTATCAGAACCTAATCCACCCAAGTTCCATACGACACTTTCTATTGCATTTCTTGTTGTATCATTTTTTAATTTTCCAAATGGAAATTCTCCTTGTTCATATGTTCCATTATAATATGAACCATTTAATTTATTTTGTATACTTGCTTTTGACCAATCATTTACATTGTCTCTATCCCAACCAGGACTTTCTAAACTATCGTCCCTAATAATCTTGACCAAATCTTCTTTAGAGCCATCTTCCTTAGTCATATTTTTAAATACGCCAATGATACGCCATTTCTCACATGTACTATCACTTTGATTTGAATAATCACTACAGTTGAAATATACATAGTTATTTGGATTTGCCCCAATATACCTTATATTGTTATCTGGATCATCTGTTGCAAAATTTGTTGTATCAGTTGCAGCTAAATCAGCAACTTCTTCCACTAATGGAAGTCCTTCTTCCGTAGCTGTATTAACAATAACAACCTTAGAACTAAAAGACTTAGAAGCTTCTGCTACAGTAACAGCTTCATCCATCCATAAATATAAAGAATAAGACTTAGATTTATTCGCCCCAATTATATCAGTACCTAAAATATAAGCTTCCTTAGCACCACTAATATCAACTTCAGCCTTCTTATCTAAAGAAGTTAATAACGTAGGTGTACCACTCTTATTACCCTTAGTTAAACTAGTCTTAATCGCACTACTACTCATAGTCGAAGTACTTAATACATCTAACGCAATAGTAACTTTAGAGTTCATATTACAAGTATTTTTTAAAGTAAAAGTATAAGGCTTTTTCTTTAAACCTGCTTCATCACTAATAGGAATAGCGTTAGTTAAATTAATATCAGAAGACTCCGTAAATTCAATATCAAAACAAGAAGAATTAACAATATTTTGTTCC
>CALBBI010000118.1:0-1294 GCA_937926935.1 uncultured Bacillota bacterium | reverse complement strand
TCTCTTTCGTTATATAAATCTTCGAATTTTGATTTACGAGCAATCATGATATTCATTATAAGACCAGTAACAAACATGGCAATGGATACTATCTGGGCAACTTTGAAGCCACCTAACATAAGTGAGTCAGTACGCATAGCCTCGATGAAGAATCTACCGATACCATACCACATTAAGTAAAAGGCTGTAACATTACCAATTTTGTTATATTTTCTTCTTCTTAGGACAATGACTATTAAGAATCCTAGTAAATTCCATAAAGATTCATAGTAAAATGTTGGTTCATAATAAATGCCACCAATGTTCATGCCGTCGATTACAAAGCGGGGAACGAATTTTTCTTGAAGTTTTAAAACTGTGGTTACGGCACCATGAGCTTCACTATTGAAGAAGTTTCCCCACCTACCGATAGCTTGCGCAATTAGAAGAGATGGCGTTATTATATCAAAAATTTTTAATACGCGGACATTATATTTTTTACAATATAAATATGCGGTTAAGCCGCCAACAATTAGTCCACCATGGATAGCTAGGCCACCTTCCCAGAATCTTAAAATAGACATTGGGTCTTGAGCATAAATGTTCCAGTTAAATAAGACATAGTAAAGTCTAGCTCCTAAGATACCAAAAATTATGGCATAAAAGAACATATTGAATAAAAAGTCTAGGTTAACATTAAATCTTTTAGCTTCTCTTTGGGCTAGGAAGTATCCTACTATTACTCCTAGTAGGATTAGTACGGAGTACCACCTAATGGCAAAGCCATGTATTTCAATTATTATTGGATTCATATTTTCCTCTTTTCTATATTTTAAATTATAACAAAATAGAAGTATAATTTCTATACTTCATTGTGATTTCGTTTTTAGATTTTTATTTAGTTAAAAAATTTATTTAATAATATGTTGTTTTTGCTTTTATTATTTTCGATATTATCGGAATATAAAAATAGATACCACAAATTTCAGGGTATCTATTCTTTTTATTTTAAGTATTTTTTTAGATATTGACCAGTATAAGATGTTTCATTTTTAGCAATTTCTTCAGGTGTCCCTGTGGCAATAATTGTACCACCACCAGAGCCTCCTTCTGGTCCAAGGTCTATTATGTAATCAGCAACTTTAATGACATCTAGGTTGTGTTCAATAACTACAACTGTATCGCCATTATCAACAATTCTTTGTAATATTACTAATAGTTTTTTGATATCAGCTGAATGAAGACCGGTTGTTGGTTCATCTAAAATGAATAAACTTTTACCAGTTGGTTTCTTTTGAAGTTCTTTAGCTAGTTT
>CALBBI010000117.1:0-3136 GCA_937926935.1 uncultured Bacillota bacterium | reverse complement strand
ATCTATACTAGAGAATACAGCATTGGTCTATGGTACGGATATGATACCATAACTCAAAGCAACTACATGGTACCTCTAGACGGAACCCTAGGACGACGTCGTATCATAAAAAAACTCGTCAAACAACTATTTACGACTAACTCTAACCTCATAACTAGCGATGAATCCTTCACTTTAGACGACTAAACAAGTTACAACCTAACTTGTTTTTAAATACCTCCAAAAAATTTTCCATTGCTAAATTAAGAAAAGTTCTTTATAATAAAATTATAGATGCAAATCTATAAGAAAAGGAGATAATTATGGTATATGGTACAAACCCCATAAATTTTCCCATTATTATTGCACTTATCTTTGGAACTTTTTTAGGAATACTTATAGTAATGATTATAAATATACTTAAGAAAAAAAGACTAGAAGAAAAAGCTAGTAAATTAATTAATGACGCTATCCGCGAAGCTGAAAAAAGAAAACGCGATAGTATGATGGAACTTAAAGAAGAATCTTATCGTCTTAAACAAGAAACCGATAAAGAAGTTAAAGAACGTAAACAAGAACTAAAAGAACAAGAAGAAAGATTACTTCAAAGAGAATCCAGTCTTGATAAAAGAGAAGAACTCCTTCAAGCAAGATCCAATAATCTTGATAAAAAAGATGATGATTTATTAGCTAAACAAAAAAAGTTACAAGAAAAAGACATGAAAATGGAGGAAATATTAAAAAGCGAATTAGAACGCTTAGAAGAAATAAGTAAATTCAGTAAAGAAAAAGCTCATGACGAAATCATGAAACGTGTTAGTAACGACATGGCTTTAGAAATTGCTGATTATATTAAAACTGAGGAAGCTGAAGCAAAATTAGTTGCCCATGAAAAAGCTAAAAATTTAATAGTTAATGCGATGCAAAGATACGCTAATGATGTAACTAGTGAACAAACTACTAGTACAATTAACTTGCCTAATGATGAAATGAAGGGAAGGCTAATTGGTAGGGAAGGAAGAAATATTAGAACGATTGAATCAGTTACTGGTGTTGATTTAATTATTGACGACACCCCTGAAGCTATCGTCGTATCCTCATTTGACCCACTACGTCGTGAAATAGCTAAAATTACGATTGAAACTTTAATTAAAGATGGCCGTATTCACCCAGCTAGAATCGAAGAACTATACGAAAAAGTATGTAACGATATGAATACCAAAATTACCGAAATAGGTAATAACGCTGTCTATGAACTAGGACTTACTAAAGTTGACCCTGAATTAGTAAATCTAATTGGTAAATTAAACTTTAGAACTAGTTATGGTCAAAATGCGTTAAAACATTCAATCGAAGTTGGTCATTTATGTGGCCTTATGGCATCTGAACTTGGCGAAAACGTTATGCTTGCTCGTCGTGCCGGCTTACTTCATGACATTGGTAAAGCCATAGATTATGAGGTTGAAGGCTCCCACGTTGAACTTGGTGTTAAAATTGCTAAAAAATATCACGAAGATAAAATCGTTGTTAATGCGATTGCCTCTCACCATGGTGATACTGAACAAGAAAGCATTATTGCTGTTTTAGTCCAAGTAGCGGATACCTTATCAGCCGCTCGTCCAGGCGCTCGTAATGATTCATTAGAAAATTACGTTAAACGTCTAGAACAACTAGAGGCCATTGGTAACTCCTTTGAAGGCGTTGAAAAAACCTATGCCATGCAAGCTGGAAGAGAAGTTAGAGTCATGGTTAAACCAGACGAAGTAACGGATGCTAAATCATTTAAAATTGCCCGTGATATGAAAGAAAAAATCGAAGCCGAAATGCAATATCCTGGCACCATTAAAATTACAGTTATAAGAGAAACTAGAGCGCAAGAAGAAGCAAAATAGTTTCTTTTTTTCTTGGTATATTGTATAATAAACTTGTGAGGTAACTATGAAAAAAGGAATCCTAAGAATACTACTTTTAATCATTGGCTTAATACTTTTAATAAGTGCTTATGCCCTAAATAAATATAACTTACTAAGAACAATCTTACTTATAATCGGTCTAATATTATTAATCACCCAAAGTGTTTTAGAACGTAATCATAAATTTATCTTTGCTATTTTATTTACTTTAATCTATCTTGGCTTTGCCATAACTATTGATTACATCGTTGTAAAAACATTCCATAAAACACCAGTTCTAACCCTTAACATCCTAACTACTGGTAATGTTAAAATATATAACTCCTTTGGTTACCGTGTCTGGCAATGTGATACCTCTAAAGAAGAATATATCGTTGACCCCCTAAATAAACTAGGATACTTTTGTAGTACCGACAATATGAATACCATTAATATCAATGTTATATCTAAAGAACTAGTTAATAACTTTAAAAAATACCAAAATACTTTTATCAAACTAGATGGCAAGGTAAGTAGTATCGTGGGTAATGAATATTTTACTTTAAATCCTTATACAATCGATAATAATAATCTAAATAACCAAGTGAATTTTCAAGATAACTTAACTCTTCAAGTATATAATAATGACCTATCAAAAAACATCAGTGAGTACCGCGTTTATGATAATATAACTTTCATTGGTCGTATTAACTCCATTGAAGAGCAGAATAGTAAGTACAACATTAAAATAACCGATACATTAATTACGAATAAAGATATAGGTGATTTTACTATTGATGTAACCTTAAATGACGCTTGTAACTTAGATAAACAATACCTTACCAAGGTCGATAGTGATACCATTTATACTAGCTGTCTAAAAAATGTCTTAATAAACTATGATAATGGCTCGTCTTATGAACTACTTTATGCCTTAGAAAACCGTAATATCTTATGGAATGATTTCTTATCTAAAGCCAGTAACTATGAAACTTTAACTCAATATAGTAAATTTACTTTCTCTAAGTTCGATGTTATAAAGTGTAGTAACAATGACTTTATAATTAGTAATAAAAATAGTAATCTAGATAATATATGTACAATGACTACTGATACTGGTACAGTATAACTTGCGTAAGAAATAAAATTTTTATATAATAACTTTATTAGGAGGATTTGAATGAAAAAGAATTTTATTGGCATATTTTTTGCCATCATAGCAATCATAGCAGTGGCCTTAATTGTGTTAATGCTAAATTATAAGA
>CALBBI010000116.1:0-1226 GCA_937926935.1 uncultured Bacillota bacterium | reverse complement strand
GAAGGTAGTTCGGTGACGTCAAATAGATTCTATTATGAAGCAAGAAAAAAATCTTCATGGTTGATGGATATCATTAAAATCGTTGAATATGTATCATGGGGATTTGTTGCGATATGTTCATTGTTCTTACTTCTTTCTATTATTGATTTAATTCAAAAATCAATTAAAAAGATAGGCGTGTTATGGTCTTTAGGATATTCAATCTTGGATATTAGTTCTTTGTTTTTGATTGTTGAATCTATTTTGTTAGGGATTGCGTTTTTGTTTAGCCTAGTTATTTGTTACTTAGGTATATGGCTAGTTAATAGTCTATTATTAACTAATGCGTTGTACATAAATAATTTATTCAATTTTGGAATTGTTCAAATAGGATATATTTTATTAGTATTAGTTGTTTGTGTGTTGATTGGATTTGGACTTTCCATCTTAAGAATTAAGCATACTAAAGTAGTAGATGTAATTTCTGATAGAAAGTAAGGAAATAAAAAAGAGCACCGTTGAGATGCTCTATTTATTTTCTAATGGCGGCGATAGAATGGATACGACCGATATTTCCACCCTCCTCTGTAGCCAAAAAGTAAGCTCCCCGTCCGAAGAAATCGGCACTGACAATCACTCTTTCATCATTAAAAACGTCAACTCTTTTAAGGAAGCGAGCTCGGTCTTAACCAAGATGAGCTAGCTAAGAAGGTCGAAATAATCCGTACGATCATAAATAAATACGAGACTGGCTTTATGCACATGTCTTTAAAGACTGCTGAGAGACTATGTAAGTTCTTTAACTGCACACCGGATGAATTTATAGGAGAGTATAAGTTTTATACATCCGTAGAGTTAGCTAAGAAAGGATACATACCATCATTCAGAGAATCTCCGGATGGCTTTATCACTTCCTACATTAAGGAATATAACGACTATAAGAAAAAGAGAAAGCCCAATCGGGTCTTTAGAAATGATGAAGATGCCAGGCTTTATGAAACTTTAAAATCACTTCCTATTTCAAAATTTGATAGACTTGCTAAGACTATTATTGAGGCTAATGAGGAAGAGAGAGCTAAGAAAAGAAGTTAAATTTATATTGCTTTAAGATTTGACTAATAAGCACTTTAATTAAATAAGCTAATTGACTCAAAAAGCAGTTATTGTTGTAAAATGCTTATTTTCTCAATTGAAGGTGGGATTCCTTCATCAGGTACTGCGATGACGGCCACATCGAGATGACGAAC
>CALBBI010000115.1:0-13880 GCA_937926935.1 uncultured Bacillota bacterium | reverse complement strand
AAGAATTATATAACTGGGATGGTCTAAGTGATTGCAAAAATAATGATTATTTATTTAAATCAAGTTACCGTCAGTGGACTTTAGTGTCTTATTCGGCTAACGCCGCTAGCGTTTTCGATGTGGACACGGACGGATATGTCGGCAGCTACGGTGCGGGCACCTCTAACGGGGTGCGTCCTGCCGTTTTTCTGAAATCTAATATCATAATCTCAGAAGTAGGAAATGGTTCCAGTGATAGTCCATACCAATTAAACCTACAATAAAGACAATACAAAACGTATTCGTCTTTTTTTGACTAAATATTCAAACAAAGAATTATAAAATATAGATGGTGATAAAATGACCATCTATATAGACATAGTAATAATACTAAACTTTATATTTGATATGATGTTACTAATGGTAGTCAATATAACATTGAAAAGAGGAGTAGGAATAAAAAGAATAATACTAAGTAGTTTAGTAGGAGAAATAAGTATAATATTCTTTTTAATACCTAATATGTACTTTCTAATAATATTAAAAATAATATTAGCGGGAGTAATATGTATAATATGTTTTAAATATAAAGATATAATGTATACCATAAATAATATTACTTACTTTTATATGAGTAGTATTATATTGGGTGGGTTTATGTACTATCTAAATATGAATAATATTAATTACTTAGTTATATTATTACTTAGTCCGTTAATACTTATCATGTATATTAAACAAAATAAAAATATTAAGATGAATATAGGAAGTTACTATGAAGTAATAATATATTTAAATAAGAAGAATATAATTAAAGTAATGGGGTTTTTAGATACGGGTAATAGGTTAAAAGACCCAGTTAGTAATAAAAGTGTAGTTCTTATAAATAAGAAGTTATTACCTGATGATATTCATATAAATAGTCCTATATATGTACCTTATCATTCGTTAAATAATAAGGGGTTAGTTAAGTGTATTAAACCATTAAAGTTAGAGATAGATAATAAATATTATAGTAATTTCTTACTAGGAATAATGAATGATAAGATTGGGATATCAGGAGTAGATTGTATATTAAATTTAGATGTAATGGAGGGATTACATGTTTAAGAAAATAATAGAGTGGTTAAAGATTAAGTATAATGAAATCTTTTTTATTGGATGTGATGATAAGTTACCACCACCTTTAAGTAGAGAAGAAGAGTTACATTATTTAACGTTATATAAAACGGGAGATGAGAGTGCTAAGGAGGTACTTATTGAACATAATTTAAGGTTAGTTGTGTTTTTAGCTAAGAAGTATGAATCTACGGGTTATGATATTGAAGATTTAGTATCTATTGGGTCGATTGGGCTTATTAAGGGAATTAATACGTATAAGATAGATAAGAATATAAAGCTTGCTACTTATGCTTCAAGATGTATTGCTAATGAAATATTGATGTTTATAAGAAAAAATAAAAATCGTAAGGGAGAGATTAGTTTAGAAGACGCTCTTAATTATGATAGTGAAGGTAATGAACTACATTTAGAAGATATAATGGGGACAGATGAGGACTTAGTAGTTAAAGAATTTGAAAGTAATGAAGAAAGAAGTGTGTTACAAAGAGAGATTGAAAGGTTAGAACCAAGAGATAAAGAAATAATGATAATGCGTTATGGGTTGTATAATACAGATGAGTATACGCAAAAAGAGGTAGCAGATAAGCTTAATATATCGCAAAGTTATATTTCAAGAATTGAAAAGAAGGTTATTAGAAGATTAAAATCATTATTAAAAGTATAGATTAATTCTACTCTGACGGGTAGAATTTTTAAAATCTAAAAGAGTTTACATAAGTTTAACAAGTAAAAGAGAAAATAATGAACAAAACTTATTAAAAAGTGGTAAGTTTTGTTCGTATAAATTGGGATTATTTGGTATAATTATTATTAACAAAGGATGTTTTTAGAATGAATAATATATATGGAATAACAAGAGAGGACTTAGAACAATATTTTCTAAGTATTAATGAAAAAAAATATAAAGCTTTACAAGTGTATAGTTGGTTATATGAAAAAAGAGTGCATGACTTTACTGAGATGAGTGATATAAAGAAATCTATCCAAGAAAGATTAGCACAAGATTTTAGCATGGATATGATAAAGATAGTTAAAGTACAACATGATAAAGATACTCATAAATACTTATTTGAACTATTAGATGGAAATCATATTGAAGCTGTATTAATGAACCATGATTATGGTTTAAGTGTTTGTGTATCTAGTGAAGTTGGATGTAACATGGGATGTAAGTTTTGTGAATCAGGAAGATTAAAAAAAGTGAGAAATTTAGAAGCTTATGAGATGGTTGAGCAAATCTTACTGATAGAAGCGGAGATGAAAAAAAGAATATCTTCGGTAGTGGTTATGGGTATTGGGGAACCTTTAGATAATTATGATAATTTAATTAAGTTTATTAAGATTATAAATGACGCTAAGGGTATTGCTATTGGGGCTCGTCATATAACTGTTTCGACATGTGGTTTAGTACCTAAAATAAAAGAATTTATGGAGTTACCTCTACAAGTTAATTTAGCATTAAGCTTACATGCGCCAAATGATGATATTAGAAATAAAATTATGCCAATAAATAAAGTGTATAGTATTAGTCAAGTAATTGATACGATAAAGGAGTATATCTTAAAAACTAATAGACGAGTTACTATAGAATATGTTATGCTTAATAATGTAAATGATAGTGTTTCTAATGCATATGAACTTGCTAAATTACTTAAAGGGATGAATGTATATGTTAATTTAATTCCATATAATGAAACTAGTCATTTAGAGTTTAGAAAATCTAGAAAAGAACAAATAAATAAATTCTTCGATTGTTTAAAAAGAGAAGGTATTAATGTTACGGTAAGAAGAGAGTTTGGTAGTAAGATTGATGCGGCTTGTGGGCAATTACGAAGTAAGGAGGAAGCATGAAAACATTTTATTTAACGGATGCAGGGAAGGTTCGTAGTCATAATGAAGATTCAGTTACAATCTTAAAAAATCAAAGTGATGAGTATTTACTTATGGTTTGTGATGGTATGGGTGGACATAGAGCTGGAGAGGTTGCTAGTTCGATGGTTGTTACTCATATGGGGAAAAGATTTAATGAAATGGCTTCAGTTGGCCCTAAGGTTGATGCGATTAACTGGATGAATGATAATATTAATGAAGTAAATCGTGCAATTGAGGAGTATGCTAAGAAAAATCCCGAAAGTCTAGGAATGGGAACTACTGTTGTTATGGCTCTTTTAACTAAAGATTATTTAATATTTGGTAATATTGGAGATTCTTCAGGGTTTGCAATTAAAAATGGAAGATTACATAAAGTAACTAAAGATCATACGTTAGTAAATCTCTTAGTACAAGCAGGAGATTTAACCGAAGAAGAAGCTAAATATCATCCTAAAAAGAATGTCTTAATGAAAGCTTTAGGTAGTGGAGAGACTGCTGAACTTGATATATTTGATGTTGATATGGGGGCTTCTGGCATCTTATTATGTAGTGATGGTTTAACTAATATGTTAAGTGTTGAACAAATAGAAAAAGTTATTAATGATGAAACCTTAGATATTGAAGAAAAAGTAGTAAAATTAATTAGAAAATGTAATGCCAGAGGGGGGACTGATAATATATCAGTGGCTTATTTAGAAAAAGAAAGTGGTGAATAGTAATGATAATGAAAGGTCAAAAGATTAACGATCGTTATCAAATTATTAAGTCTATTGGTGAAGGGGGAATGGCTAATGTTTATTTAGCTTATGATACTATATTAGATAGAAATGTTGCAGTTAAGGTATTACGTGGAGATTTAGCAACAGATGAGAAGTTTGTAAGAAGATTTCAAAGAGAGGCTTTATCAGCTAGTAGTTTGTCTCATCCTAATATTGTAGAGGTATATGATGTTGGTGAGGATAATGGGCAATATTATATTGTTATGGAGTATATTGAAGGCAAGCAGTTAAAGCAGTTGTTAAAGAAACGTGGTAAGTTAACGATTAGTGAAGTCATTGATATTATGTTACAAATAAGTGATGGTTTATCTGTAGCGCATGATAATTATATAATTCACCGTGATATAAAACCTCAAAATATTATGATTTTAGAAAATGGCTTAGTAAAGATTACAGATTTTGGTATTGCTATGGCTATGAATTCAACTCAGTTAACTCAGACTAATTCGGTAATGGGAAGTGTTCATTATTTACCACCAGAACAAGCTAATGGTAAGGGTTCAACATTACAAAGTGATATTTATTCTATGGGTATTTTAATGTATGAGTTACTTACGGGGGAGCTTCCTTATAAGGGTGATAATGCGGTAGAGATTGCGCTTAAACATTTAAAAGAACCATTACCTAGTGTTAGGGAGAAGGTTCCTGAGGTACCTCAAAGTGTTGAAAATATTATAATTAAAGCAACTGCTAAGAATCCTAAGAATAGATATCCGGATGCTAGGGCGATGAATGAAGATTTAAGAACGTGTTTAGATGAGTCTCGTGCTAATGAAGAAAAAATTGTGTTACCTTATCCGGAGGGTGATGATGAAGCTAAAGTTAATAAGGCTTTAAAGAAGACTACGGTTGTTGATGATGAGGGTAAGGTTATTGCTAAGGAAATAACGGAAAGTGATGTTAAAGAGAAGAAACAAAATAAGGTGTTACTGGTGTTGTTTGCAATATTTACGGGGATAATTATTGTTATTACTTCGATTATTGTGGTTTTACCAATTATTACTAATCAAAAAGAAATTAAAGTACCTGATGTTGCTAATATGGCTTTAAGTGAAGCGGTAGAAAAATTACAAAATGAAGGTTTTAAAGTAGCTGATGAACAAAAAGAAGTATCTAGTGATGAGATAGAAGAGGGTAAGGTTGTTAAGACTTCTCCTGTTGCTGGAACGAAGAAAACTAAGGGTTCGGAGATTACTATTTATATATCTAGTGGTAATAATGGATTTGTTATGGAAGATTTTACGGGTAAGAATTATCTAACTGTTAAGGGTACTTTAGAAGCTTATGGAGTTTATGTTTTAATAGAGAAAAAAGATGTAACGGATTCTAAAGTAGATGGAAGTGCAATCTTAGAACAATCTGTTAAAGCTGGAGATAAAGTATCTAAGGGTGATACAGTAACATTATATATACCTAATGTAGTAACAAAGTATCCTAACTTTACAAGTGGCGAGTATACGGAATCAGATGTGGAAGATTTCTGTAACCAATATGGTTTAACATTAAAGAAAGTATATGATTCAACTGGTAGTCATAAAGATGGAGATATTATTAAACAAAGTAAGCCAGAAGGATATCAAGTTACCCAAGGTACAACATTAACTATTACCATTTATAAGGCACCAGATGATAGTGAAAAATGTAACCCAAATGAGGAAGTTTGTGATTAAGACTGGTCAAATAGTTCGTATAATTAGTAATTTATATACGGTTAAAGTAGATAATACTTATATAGACGCTAGAGCTAGAGGAGTATTTAGAAATAAAAATCTTACTCCTTTAGTAGGTGACTATGTCGATATTGATATAGATAAGAAAGTTATTTTAGATATAAAGAATCGCATAAGTATGATAAATAGACCAATGGGCGCTAATATTATAGAGGGGCTAATTGTTACTAGTTTAAAAACCCCTGATTTATCACTTAGTTTATTAGATAAACAAATTAGTTATTTAATTATTAATAATATTAAGCCGGTTATTGTTTTAACGAAGAGAGATTTAGTAGATATAGATGAATTAAAGAATATTGAAGAGATATTTAAATACTATGATGGTATTGGTATTCCGGTATTTTATAATACAGAGTTAGATAGGTTAAAAGGCTTTTTAGAAGGTAAGCTTACTTGTGTTACAGGGCAGACTGGTGCGGGTAAGAGTACATTAATTAATAAATTAGGTAGTCTAAATATTAAGACGGATGAGATTAGTAAGGCTTTAGGACGTGGTAAACATACAACTAGACATGTAGAAATATATGAGATAGGCGAAATAAAGATAATGGATACTCCAGGATTTAGTGCCTTAGATTTAAATGGAATAACGAAAGAACAATTAAGAGATTCGTTTACGGAGTTTAAGAATTATTCTTGTCGTTTTAAAGATTGTATGCATAATAAAGAGATAGATTGTGGTGTTAAGATGGCGGTTGGTAAAGAGATTTTGCCATCACGTTATGAAAATTATATAAAGCTTTTAGGAGAGTTAAATGAAAGTAGCGGTATCTTTTTTAAGTAGTAATTATAGTTTAGAAGAAACAATAAGTATTTTAGATAAGAGTGCTTGTGATTATATTCATGTTGATATAATGGATGGAGTATTTGTTAGAAATAAGACGGATGATGATGCAATATTTAGGGTACTTAGGAATGTTAATAAACCTTTAGATATCCATTTAATGGTAGAGCATCCAATATCTTATATTGAGAGATTTAAAGAGTTAAACCCTAGTATAATTACTATTCATAAGGAAATTAATGATGATATTAGAGGACTTTTAAAGTTAATTAGAAGTTATGGAATAAAAGCTGGAATAGCTATAAACCCTATGACCCAAGTTAGAGAAATACAAGATATACTTAGTGAGGTTGATAGCGTCTTAGTAATGTCTGTAAACCCTGGGTTGGGTGGTCAAAAATTCTTAGCGTCAAGTATTATTAAAGTGGGACAAATAAGAAGTTTAAATAAGAATGTCTTGATAAATGTTGATGGTGGGATAAATGATGGTAATGTTAAATACTTAGATAGTGATATTGTAGTAAGTGGTTCTTATGTATGTAAGAGTGATGATATAAATAAGCAAATACTAAGATTAAAGGAGATTATAGATGAAAAAAGTTGTTAAGTTAATTGGTACTTTGGGTTGTGTTTTATTATTATGTGGTTGTGGTAGTAAGAAGATGTCTTGTACTATGGATACGGATGATGAAGTAATGAAATCTAATGTTTTAATGAATGTATCTTTTAAGAAGGATAGTATTGATAAAATTAAGATAAGTTCAAACTATGAGATTAAGGATGAATATAAGGATATTGTGCAAACTATTAAAGATAGTTATGATGAGGTTTATAATATCTCAAATAAGAATATTAAGTATAAATCATCTTTAAATGATAATAAAATTGATATTAATTTAGAGTTAAAATATCCTAAGTTGGATGATGATGCGAAGACTAAGCTTGGTTTAAATGATTTTTCAGGTAATAGGGATGAAGTTAAGACTAAGTTAAGTGATTTAGGATATACTTGTAAATAGAAAAAGAACTGTGCTGCAACACAGTTCTTCTTTTAGACTACTCTTCTGTAGCAAATGGGTTAGGGTCCGTAGTCATAAACTCTAAGTATTCATTAATCGCACGATTAACTATAAATGGGTCCATGACTGGTATTAAATTGTAAAAGTAAGTTTTAGTGCTATGAACAAGTTCACTCTTATTAGGTTGCATTTTATGTTCACAGATACAATTAAAATAACCGCATAGGTAGCCAGATACTAAAGCAAAGGCAAAATCGTCTTTATGTTTTTGAGCGGCGATTTGCTCAGGGGTTTTGGGTGAGTCGTCTTTTTCACGTACCCAAACGTTTAATGTTGGCATAATAATTCCTCCTTTCGGGGGCAATATAACATAGTTTAGACGAAAGGTCAAAATTGGGTTTTTGCGAAATTCTGCACGAAAATCGCGTTTAAAACGCAAAAAAGGCGCTAAAATTTAAAAACTGCAAAGTTTTTTTGCAGAAATTAAAAAATTCACAAATTTAAAAAATTTTCAATATTTTAGCAAAATGTGAAAGTTAAGTGAAATTAAAAAAACATAATTGACATATAATATGATGTTTGCTAGAATTATTTTTGTTAGGCAACTAACAAAGGCGGAAAGTTATGAATAATAGTATCTCAATAGGACATGAGCTTGCGTATACTAATAACCTAATAGCAAGAAGAATAGCTAGAGGGGGAAATAATAAGTATGCAATGAATATAAGTCCTATACAAGTAAGAATAGTAAAATACTTAGTAAAACAAAATAATAAGGCTATATTACAAAAAGATATGGAGTACATTTTTAATATAAGAAGAAGTACTGTATCTGGTGTTATTAAGACTATGGAGAAAAATAATATTATTATTAGAGAAAATGTTAAAGATGATAATAAAAGTAAGGAAATTAAATTAACTGATGAGGTATATAAGAGAGCTAATGATTTAGTTAAAGAATTAAAAGACTTAGACTTAGAATTACTAAAAGATGTTAATAAAGAAGACTTAGAAGTATTTATGAGAGTACTAAAAAATATTCAAGACAACTTAAAAGAAGAAAGGAAATAATTATGTTTAAATTATTTAAAAATTTCACAAAGAAAGATATTGCGGCAATTATAACATGTATTGCTTTAATTGTATTTCAAGTTTGGTTAGACTTAAGATTACCTGATTATATGTCAGAAATTACGAAGTTAGTTCAAACTGAAGGTAGCACAATTGGAGAAATATTAGTTCAAGGTGGATACATGATGGCTTGTGCATTTGGTTCATTGTTATCTAGTTTTGTTGTTGGTTATATTGCTTCAAAATTATCAGCTAATTTTTCTTATACTTTAAGAGGAAAAATATACAATAAAGTATTAAGTTTTGGAACTGAAGAGATTAAGAATTTTCAAACTAGTAGTTTGATTACGCGTACAACAAATGATGTTACGCAGTTAGAAATGATTATTGCTATGGGTCTTCAGATGCTTATTAAAGCACCAATTATGGCCGTATGGGCAGTATCAAAGATTCTTAATAAATCATTACAATGGAGCTTATTAACAGGGTTCTTTGTAGTAGTATTGTTAGTAGTTATTGGTATTATTATGATTATTGTTTTACCAAGATTTGAACGTGTTCAAAAACTAATTGATAATATTAACAATGTAACAAGAGAGTCTTTAACCGGTATTAGAGTAGTTAGAGCATTTAATGCGGAAGATTACCAAGAAGATAGATTTGGTAAAGTTAATGAAGATTTAACTAAAATGCAGTTATTTAATCAAAAGACATTTGCTATTATGATGCCTTTGATGCAAGCAGTTATGCAGTTTTTAACATTAGGTATATACTTTATTGGGGCATATTTAATTGAAGCGGCAATGATGAGTGATAAGATTACTTTATTTAGTGATATGGTAATATTCTCAAGTTATGGTATGCAAGTAATTATGTCATTCTTAATGCTAGCTATGATATTTATGATGTGGCCAAGAGCTCAAGTTTCAGCTCGTCGTATTAATGAAGTATTAGATAGTGATATTCATATTAAAGATGGTAACTTTGATGGTAAAACGGCCGAAGTTGGTTGTGTTGAGTTTAAGAATGTATCATTTAAATATCCGGATGCTAATGAATACTTACTTAGAAATATCTCATTTAAGGTTAATAAAGGGCAGACGATTGCGTTTATCGGGTCAACTGGTTCAGGTAAGAGTTCTCTTATTAACTTAGTACCAAGATTTTATGATGTTACGGATGGAGAAGTATTAGTTGATGGCGTTAATGTTAAAGATTATACTTTAAAAGCCTTACATGATAAGATTGGATATGTTCCTCAAAAAGCAGTTATGTTTACCGGAACAGTAAAATCTAATGTATGTTATGGGAATAAGAGTGTTAGCGAAGAAGAAATGAAGAAAGCTATCGATGTAGCGCAAGGAACAGAATTTGTTAGTAAAATGGATAAAACATATGATGCTCATATCGCCCGTGGGGGTACTAACGTATCTGGTGGGCAAAAACAAAGACTAGCAATTGCACGTGCGATTGCGAAGAAACCCGAAATATATATTTTCGACGATTCATTCTCAGCCTTGGATTACAAAACGGATTCTGTATTAAGAGGTGAACTGAAGAAATATACTGGGGATGCGACAAATTTAATCGTTGCGCAAAGAATAGGAACCATATTAAATGCCGATATTATTGTTGTATTAGATAAGGGTCAATGTGTTGGTATGGGTACACATAAAGAATTAATGGAAAATTGCCCAGTATATAAAGAAATTGCCTTATCACAATTATCAAAGGAGGAATTAAATAATGCCTAGACCAAATAGAGGTACTCCAGAAAAATCAAAAGATTTTATGGGGTCAATGAAGAAATTATTACAAAATTTAAAACCTTGGCGTATCTTACTTACCTTAGGGTTGGTACTAGCTTTTATTAGTGCAATTCTTTCTTTGATTGCACCAGACCATTTATCTGATTTAACGGATACTATAACCTCAGGGATAAAACCTAATTTAAGTGAAAATACGATTAAAGATATTATGAGTAATCCAGATATTTCTTATGAAGATAAGATGAGTTTTCAGGTTACTTTGAGTAGTATGAGTAATAGTAGTGATACTACTGAATTATTAAAGAAAATTGATGAGTTACCAAGTTCAATTTATGATATTATTAAACCAAGTATTGATATGGATAAAGTAAAAAGTATTGTTACATTCTTAACTATTCTTTATTTATTAAGTGCCATATTTAGTTATATTGAATCAGTTAGTATGACTACTGTATCAAATAATTTTGCTAAGAATTTAAGAAGTAGAATTAGTGTTAAAATTAATAAATTACCTTTAAAATATTTTGATACTCATGAAACTGGTGATGTTTTATCAAGGGTAACAAATGATGTTGATACAATTGCTCAGAACTTAAATCAAAGTTTAGCTACTTTAATTAGTGCAATAACATTATTTATTGGGTCAATTATTATGATGTTTGCTACTAACTGGATAATGGCTATTACGGCAATTCTTTCTAGTTTGATAGGGTTTGCTTTTATGTTTATTATATTAATGAAATCACAAAAGTACTTTATGAAAAGACAAAAAGAATTAGGAGAATTGAATGGTCATATTGAAGAAATTTATAGTGGTCAAAGTATAGTTAGAGCTTATAATAACGAAGAAAACGTTAAAAAGGAATTTAATAAATTAAATGAGGCTTTAAAAGTATCTAACCAAAAGAGTCAGTTCTTATCAGGACTTATGCAACCAATAATGGGCTTTATAGGAAATTTTGGGTATGTTTGTGTATGTATAGTTGGAGCTTTATTAACTATGAATAATGTTATATCATTTGGGGTTATTGTGGCATTTATGATTTATGTACGATTATTTACTAATCCATTAAGTCAGTTAGCGCAAGCTATGACATCATTACAATCAACAGCAGCCTCAGCTGAAAGAGTATTTGAATTCTTAGAAGAAGAGGAAATGACTTTAGAACACCCAACTAAGTATTTAGATAAAAATAAAGTCAAAGGCGATATTGAATTTAGAAATGTGGTCTTTGGGTATGATGATACTAGAACGATAATTAAAAACTTTAGTGTTAAAGCTAAAAGTGGTCAAAAGATTGCAATAGTAGGGCCAACTGGAGCTGGTAAGACTACTTTAGTTAATTTGCTAATGAAATTTTATGAAATAAATTCGGGAGATATTTTAATAGATGGTATTTCAACTAAGGAATTATCAAGAGAAAATATTCATGAGTTGTTTGTTATGGTGTTACAAGATACTTGGTTATTTGATGGTACTGTAAGAGATAATATTAAGTTTAATAGCGAAGATGTTACTGACGAAGAGATTTGGAATGCTTGTAAAGTAGTAGGAGTAGATCATTTTATTAAAACATTACCAGGTGGGTTAGACGCTAAGTTAAATGATAGTGATTCTGTAAGCCAAGGACAAAAGCAGTTAATGACTATTGCCCGTGGTATGATAGAAGATGGGCCATTCTTAATTTTAGATGAAGCTACAAGTAATGTTGATACTAGAACTGAAGAATTAGTTCAAAAAGCTATGGATAAATTAACGGAAGGTAGAACATCGTTTATCATTGCACATAGATTATCAACAATTAAGAATGCTGATATTATCCTAGTTATGAATGAAGGTAACATTATTGAACAAGGTAACCATGAAGAATTAATGAAATTAAATGGTTTCTATGCTGAGTTATATAATTCACAATTTAAGAAATAGTTTAAAGGTATTGCCTGAGGGTGATATCTTTTTTCTTGACTTTAAGGAAAATTAGTCTAAAATATTAGGTACATGAACGAAGGAGATTATTAATGGATAGATGTTTTAATGGAGACTTAGAAAGAAAAGATTTACTTAAAAATATAAATGAAGAAGAATTATATGGATTTTTAAGTGATAATAAAGTTTTAGAAGGCGAAAAGTATGCTGCAATATACGAAGATTTATTGGAAAATGAAGATTGGTATAAAGAATATTTTAAAGAAAAATTACTACTTAATGAAAAGTTTGATAGTAAGATGATGAATTACTATGTAAGTTTAGCGGTAATGGACACGATTGCGTTAACTTTAATGGTAATTACCAGAAAATATGGTGCTATGCCAGGAGTTGTTGCGGTTAATGTTGCAGGTTTTATTACAGGTAAGTTAATTCCTGATATTTGCGCTAATAGTAATATGGAACAATTAAAGAAAAACTTAGAAGAAAAAAGTAGTGAATATTACAGAAATTTAATACTTGCGCAGGGTCTTATGACTGAAGAATTTGATATAAAATTAAAAGAAGTAGGGAATAGTGAGCTAAGTAGAAAGCTTAGTCTAAATAAAGCAATTAGAAAGAGTTAAGGAGAAAATTATAATGAAAGAATCAACAGGTACAGGTGGAAATGGTTTTCCCGGCGAATTTACGGAAGAAGAAATATATGAATTTTTTAATACCGGTATTTTGAAAGATAATAGTAAATATATGAAATTACGTAAGGACATGGCGGAGTATGCTTATTGGTATTATAAATTATTAGTTAAAAAATACTCTCTTTCTGAAGTAATGGATAAAAATCTTAAGTCTTTGTTAAGTATTACCATTGTTAGTGAGTTAGTAGTGGGTCTAGACCTTATTGCTAAAAATAATGATTTTGCTTTTCCAGCCTTCGTATTAGTTAATTTAGCAGGGTTATTCTTAGTTAAGATAATTCCTAGAGTTGTTGCTATGGAAGAGTATTTTAAATATTCAAGTTTAGTATATCAAGGTTGTGATGATTATTTTGATAAATTGTTAGAAGATACTGGTATTATGGAAGATTTTTCAACACAGTTAGTTATGGATAATAATTTTAATAAAGAGGGTAGAGCGTTAAATTTAAGTAGAGCTAAAAGAGTTTAGGCTATCTCTTTTGGTTTCAGGAGGTTTTATATGAAAGATAATAAATATATGGAAAATATAGACGAGCTAATGAAGTTTGTTTTTGAAGGTAGACTTTTAGGGGTTGATGCGCAAGATGAACGTAGAAGGTTACAAGAGTTAAAAAGTTATGGTATCTTAGAAGAAGATAATGATATATGTAAATGTTACAAACAAATTATTAATTTATTAAATGATAATAAAAAGTATATTTTAGATGTTCTTTATAAAAAGAATAAAAAATTAAAAGTGGAAAATATTAACGTTGACTTATGGTATAAAATAGCTTCAATAATTTGTGCAATATTTATGTTATTTTTTATAAGTATTTTTCCTGATTTTTGGGTAATAATCTCATTAACAGCAGTATCTTTAGTGTTTCTTACTTATACCTGGTATGTAAATTCAACTCTTCAAACTAGAATAGAGTATTTTAAAGTGATAAAAGCTATAAAAAAGAAGATTAGAATGTATGGCCCTTCATTAAGTGAAACCAAAGAATTAATTAAAGAAAATGAAAATGAAGAACAACCTAAAGATGAAAATAGACTAGAGGCTATACCGAGAGAGATTGAATATTATTATGCATTAATAAAAGATAATATGTATGAAGGATATATGAATGATGTGAAAGAACTATCTA
>CALBBI010000114.1:0-20597 GCA_937926935.1 uncultured Bacillota bacterium | reverse complement strand
AAGGAGTGTATCAGAGTATGTTAATGTTTTACAAAGAAGACGGAAGTTATGATGTCGAGGCTTTTTATAAGCAAAGACTTATTGATGAGTATCAGGAAGGATACGGTGTTGGCGAAGATGTTGGCCAGGCCAATGGAATAAAGATTGGCAAGAAACAAGGTATAAGTATTGGCGAAGCTCGTGGTATGGAACTTGGAATGGAACGTGGTCGCAAGCTTGGGTTAAGTGAAGGACGACAACTTGGCTTAGAAAATGCAATTAAATCATTGTCGCAAAATGGTATGTCCAATGAAAATATATCAAATGGCTTAAACATTCCAATTGAAAGAGTTGAAGAAATATTAAAACAAAAAAGTCTTAAACTAAAAAGAAAAGTTCATTAGATAAAAGCAATATAATGAAATTAAATTTATTATGTCTTGTCTAATAAATAAATTAATCACAAATAACTACTAAAAAGGTTGACGTGCAAAAAAATGTTTGCTATCATGAATTAGAAAGAAGAGGATTACATGTATAATTATATTACTGGAGAAATTAAAGATATAAAATCAAACTATGTTGTTATTGAAAACAATAATATTGGATATCAAATATTTGTAGGAAACCCTTACGTTTACAAAGAAAATGAAAAATATACCATTTATTTATATAACTATATAAGAGAAGATGAATACAGCCTTTATGGTTTTAAAAACAAAGAAGAAAGAGAATTATTCCTAAGACTTATAAATGTTAAAGGATTAGGTCCAAAAATGGCTCTTCCTATGGTTTCAACTGGCTCAGTAAGTGCGGTAATTGATGCTATCGAAAGAGAAAATTTATTATATCTAACTAAGTTTCCTAAAGTAGGGGATAAAGTAGCTCGTCAAATTATTTTGGACTTAAAAGGCAAACTTGCTGATCATCAAGACTTATTTGCAGTTAATGATTTAGATGAACTTGTAAGTGTCCTAGAATCTCTTGGCTATAAAAAAGCTGACATTAAAAAGATTTTACCACAAGTTGATGCTACTAAAGGTCTAGAAGACCAAGTTAAAGAAGCTCTAAAACTATTATTAAGTAGGTAAAAATGCGCATAGGAATAGATATTGATGACACAATCATAAATACCACCGCAACCATTATTGAATGCGGCTTAGAATATGATAGACTTTATAAAGAGGGCCGAGGCCTAAAAAATGCTGATGCCTATTATTTTACTGATATCTTTTATTGGGATGATGCTGATGATGAAGCCTTCTTTGATTACTATCGTAAAAATAAAATCTTTCTAACTGTTAAAATTAAAGAAGATGCTAAGTATTACATAAATAAAATGTATGATGAAGGTATTTATATTGAATTTATAACTTATCGCCAACTAAATAAATATGGCGATATCTACGAAGATACTAAAAAGTATTTAGATGATAATGGCTTTAAATACCACAAATTAATAGTTAATTCTGGCATGAAAGGCCAAGTCTGTCAAAAAGAAAACATTAATCTTTTTATTGACGACAGTCCAGCCCAAGTAGAAGATTGTCTATATTATGGTGTTCCAGCCATTTTATACGAAACTAATTACAATCAAAATAGCCCTTTGAAAAAGGCTAAAACATGGCAAGAAATATATGAAATAGTAAAGAAGGTAAAAAATGGAAAATGATATTTATAATCCAACTTTAAAAGAAGAAGAATTTGATAAAAACATAAGACCTAGTTCTTTAGATGAATATGTTGGTCAAAGCGAGATAAAAGAAAACCTACGTGTATTCATTAAAGCCTGTATGATGCGTGATGAAGTATTAGACCATGTCTTATTATATGGGCCTCCCGGATTAGGTAAAACAACCCTTGCACATATAATTGCTAACGAACTTGGTGTTAATATTAAAACAGCCAGTGGGCCATCTATTGAAAAATCAGGAGATTTGGCCGCTATTTTATCAACACTTGAACCAGGTGATGTCTTATTTATTGATGAAATCCATCGTATGCCAAGATATATTGAAGAAATCCTATATCCAGCTATGGAAGATTTTGAATTAGATATTGTTGTTGGCCAAGATGGCAACACTAGAAATATTAAAATTGACTTACCACCATTTACTTTAGTTGGTGCAACCACTAGAGCAGGTGATATTTCAAGCCCTTTAAGAGATAGATTTGGTATTGTTTCTAAATTAAACTATTATACTGATGAAGAACTTAAAAAGATTGTTTTGAGAACTAGTCGTGTTCTTAATATGCCTATAACCGATGATGCTGCCATGGAACTAGCAAAACGTAGCCGTAAAACCCCACGTGTTGCCAACCGTCTATTTAAACGAGTACGTGATTTTGCTTTAGTTTCTGGTTCTAAAGAAATAACAATGGAACTTACAACCGACTCGCTACGTCGTTTAAAAGTAGATAATGACGGTCTAGATAGTATTGATATTGAATACTTAGATGCTCTTATTATGAAATTTAATGGTGGTCCAGTAGGAGCCTCAACAATTGCCACCTCAATTGGTGAAGAAGTTACCACTATTGAAGATGTAGTTGAGCCATTCTTACTTCAAGAAGGATTTATTAAAAGAACCCCAAGAGGGCGTGTTGCTACCGAAAAATCTTATAAACATTTAGGAATTGAACTTCCCGAAAGAAAATAATCTAAATAACTTTAAAAAAAGCCTTAATTATTATATAATAATCAAGTGTTAGGTGGTGGTTAAAATGTATATTCCCTTAGGAATTAAAACCGACTATTCATTATTGTCTAGTCTTATAAAAATAAAAGAACTGCCATCTTTTTTTGCAACCAAAAATATTAATACTTTAGGAATCCTAGACGATAACCTTTGGGGCGTAATTGAATTTTATGATACCTGCGTTGCTACTAATATTAAGCCTATAGTAGGTTTAAAAGTTTTAATTGACGAAAAGTCTGTGTATTTATATGCTAAAAACTACTCAGGTTATCAAAATCTTTTAAAAATAAATACGATTTTAAGTCAAAGACCACTTTTACTAGAAGATTTATCTAACTATCTTTCCAACGTTAAAGTAGTCATGCCTTATTCTTCGCTTGAACTATATCAAGAATTAAAAAATAAAACTCCTGAAATTTATCTAAGCTATCAAAATATTACCGAAAAAAGAAACAGCTTAGTAATAACTCCTAATATTGTTTTTATTAATGAAATCAAAGCCTTAACCGAAGAAGATAGCAAGTACTTACCATACTTAGCTAAAATAAAACAAGAAGAATATCAAAATAACAATTATAATTATTATCTAACTGACGTTACTTTAGAAGATGAACAAACAATCCTAAATTTTATTAAAGATATTGACTTAAAAATTGATAAAACTAAGAAATATATTCCCGTATTTGATAGTACTAAAGATAGTAAATTATTCTTAAAAAATCTTTGCTATAAAGGCTTAGCAAAAAGACTAAATGGTAACGTTCCTCAAAAATATTTAGAACGCTTAGAATACGAACTATCAGTTATCAATAACATGGGCTTTACCGATTACTTTCTAATCGTTTATGATTATGTAAAATATGCTAAAAATAATGACATCATGGTTGGTCCCGGAAGAGGCTCAGCTGCAGGTTCTTTAGTAAGTTACACCATTGGGATAACTAATATTGACCCCTTAAAGTATGATTTATTATTTGAGCGTTTCTTAAACCCAGATCGTGTTACTATGCCAGATATCGATGTTGACTTTGAAGATGCCAAAAGAGAAGAAGTTGTTGATTATGTTAGAAAAAAATATGGCCCCCTAAAAGTTGCTCCTATCATGACATTTGGAACTCTTGCTAGTAAACAAGTCTTAAAAGATGTAAGCAAATCCCTAAATGGTAATCAATTTTTAATTGAGTCATTTACTAAACATATTGATTCTAAAATAACTTTAAAAGATAATTTAAAAAATAAAAAAATCATTGAAATGTTAAAGAGTAGCAATGAACTTAAAAACATTTATAAGATTGCTATGAAATTAGAAGGCTTAAAACGCCATACATCAACTCATGCTGCCGGAGTAGTTATCTCTAGTGTTAATCTAGATGATGTAATTCCTATTCTTTATAATGGTGATGTCATAAATACGGGAATTACTGGTTCTTACTTAGAAGAACTTGGTTTCTTAAAAATGGACTTCTTAGCGATATCTAACCTTACGGTAATTCATAATGCGAATAAGTTAATCGGCCCTGACTTTGATATTAATAAAATCAATTTAAACGATAATGCTGTCTTTAAACTTTTTTGTAATGCCGATACAAATGGCATATTCCAATATGAATCAAATGGAATGAAAGCCTTCTTAAAAAAATTGAAACCCCAAAGCTTTAACGACTTAGTTGCTGCCGTGGCTCTTTTCCGTCCTGGACCAATGGATAATATTGATAACTTTATTGCTCGTAAAGAGAAAATAATAAAAGTTACTTATCCTGATGATTCACTAGAGCCAATCTTAAAAGAAACTTATGGGATTATTGTCTACCAAGAACAAATAATGCAAATCTTAGTTAAAATGGCCGGTTTTACCTTTGCTGAAGCGGATAACATTAGACGTGCCATGAGTAAGAAAAAACTAGAAATAATAAAAAAAGAAGAAGAACATTTTCTAACCAAATCAGTTGCTAATGGTTATAGTAAAGAAACAGCTTTAAACGTTTATGAATTAATATTAAAATTTGCTAACTACGGCTTTAACAAAGCTCACTCAGTATCTTATGCCTTAGTTGGGTATCAAATGGCTTACCTTAAAGTTCATTATCCTTTAATATTCATTGCTAATCTTTTAAATATGAGTATTAATAGTGAGACCGATACTAAAAAGTACTTAGATGAAGCCAAAAAAGAAAATATTTATATCTTAAAACCAGACGTTAATTTAAGTTTGAAAACTTATAAAATAGGTAATAACAAACTAAGATTACCACTTTCTACAATAAAAAATGTTGGCATTAACGCCGTTAATGATATAATAGATGAGAGAGAAAAAAACGGGTTGTATAAAGACTTCTTTGATTTTGTTTTGAGAAATCATGGTAAAAGCGTTAATAAAAGAGTTTTAGAGTCCCTAATCGATGGTGATGCTTTCCAAAGTTTTAACTTAAATCATCAAACTTTAAAAAATAACATCGAACGTGCCATAGGATACAGTGAACTAATGGCTGACTTAGATGACTCTTTAGTTGAAAAACCAATCGTCGAACTATATGATGAGTATCCTATAGAAGACTTAATGAAAAGTGAACTAAATTCTTATGGATTCTATCTAACAAACCACCCAGCTAGTAGATATAACTCCAAAGATATCATGAAAATTAATCATGTCAAAGAATACTTTAATAAACATATCAAAACAGTTGTCTTAATTACTAATATTAAAAAAATTAAAACTAAAAAGAATGAAGATATGGCATTCCTTACTGGTCAAGACGAAACCGGGATCATTGATTTTACCTTGTTTCCTAAACAAATAAAATTAATTAATAATATTAAAAATCAAGACTTAGTTTTAATAAGTGGTATTGTTGAAAAACGACTTGATAAATACCAAATAAATATATTAAATATAGAAAAGGTGGGAGTATAATGGATGAATTAAAAAGATTTTTAGCTAGTATTGATGTTGACTATCAAGAAGAATTAGAAAATATGAATATAACTAAAGTTATTCTTAATAAAATTAAAGAAGAATTTGATGTTTATTTAGAAAATTCAAACCCAATAGCACCAGAAATAATGGAAAATATTATTTCTAAAGCGAAAACGGGCATTAATCATAAAGCTAAATGTAACGTTCATATCAAATATGACAATATAACTAGTGAAGATATTACTACTGCTTTTAATTATATCTTTCAAAGATTTATTGAAAAAAAGCCTTCATTAATTGGTTTAAAAGATACAAAAATAACTTTAGATGAAGATATCTTAATTATTGATGTTAATAGTAAAGTTGAAGAAGAAATAATTAATGAAAATGCTAGAAGTCTAGTTCGCAATCTTCAAATTCTAGGCTTTAATGATTTAAACATTACCACATCTTTTAATGCTGAACAAAACGCTATGATTAAACAAGAAATAATCGAAGCTCACGAAGCCAATAAACCTGCTGTTGTAAAAGAAGAAAATCCCGTCTTTATCGGTAAACATATTGATGGTGAACTAACTAAAATCGACGATATCGTCAGTGATGTTAAAAACATTATCGTTGAGGCCTATATCTTTGGTGAAATCACAACCTTAGAAAAAGAAACCATTAATATTGCAACCATTAAAATAAGCGATAAAACCAACAGCCTTCTAGCTAAGATTTTCAAAAGAGACCATGATGAATTTGTTAATGTTATGTCTAACTTAAAAAGTGGCTCTTGGTATCGTATTCATGGTAACGTTGAATTTGATAACTTCGCTAAAGAAATTGTTTTAAGTGTTAGAAACATGGAAAAAATTAAATCTAAAGATACACCTCCTGTCGATGATGCTCCTGTAAAAAGAGTAGAGCTTCATGCCCATACCATGATGAGCCAAATGGACTCAGTTGTTGGTCTAGACTTAGGTAAACATACTTGTGACTTAGTTGATTTTGCTATCAAATTAGGGCATCGAGGAGTTGCAATTACCGACCACAATGGTTGCCAAGCTTTTCCCATTGCTTTTGAAAATATTACTAAATTCAATAAAGGCAAAGAAGATAAAGATAAATTTAAAGGCTTATATGGTACTGAGTTAAACGTTGTAAATGATGACGTTGATGTTGTCTTTAACGTTACTCCGGATAAAAACTATGACTTAATGAATAACGAATTCGTTGTCTTCGATACCGAAACAACAGGATTCTACTTTGGCCATGACCAAATGATTGAAATTGGTGCCGTTAAAATTAAAAATGGTGAAATCTTAGACCGTTTCGACGAACTAATCAATCCTTTTCGTCCATTACCTCGTAAAATTGTTGAATTAACTAATATCACTGATGATATGTTAAAAGACAAAGATACCGAAGAAAATGCGACCAGAAGATTCCTTGAATGGGCAGGGGATGACCCTCTAGTTGCGCATAATGCTAAATTCGATATCGGCTTCATGACCGCTGCTTGCAAAAAATATAATCTTGGTAATTTTGACTATACTGTAGTTGATACCATGAGTGTTGCTCGTATGCTATATCCAGAATGGAGTAACCATAAACTATCAACCTTAGTAAGAAAATTAAATGTTCCTTGGAACGAAGACGAACACCATAGAGGAGATTACGATGCCGAAGGAACCGCTAAATGTTTCTATAACATGTGCAAAGTTTTATACGACCGTAACATCGAAACAACTCAAGATATTTACGATTCCGTAGATTCAGAACAACTTGTTAAATTCTCAGTTCCTTTCCATATGAACTTAATTGCTCAGACTAAAACTGGACTTAAAAACATGTTCCGTATTATAAGTGATGCTAATACTAAATTCTTATATCGTAACGACCAGCCTAAAGTACCAAGAAAAGAACTTATCAAATATCATGAAGGTATTTTATTTGGTAGTGGTTGTATTAACGGTGAAATATTTGAAGCTGCTAAAACTAAAGACGACGAAGAACTAGCTAACATGATGCAATTTTATGATTACATTGAGGTTCAACCTATAAGTGCCATGAGCCATTTACTTCAAATGGAATCAAGTGGTTTTAGAAATGAACTAGAACTCCAAAACCATATTAAAAGAATTATTCGAGTTGCTAAAGAAGCGGGAAAATTAGTAGTGGCTACAGGCGATGTTCATAACTTAATGAGTGAAGATCGTATCTATCGTGAAATAATCGTTAGACAAAAGGCTAATGGTAAACTTCATCCTTTAAACCGTCAAGGTATTGATGTACCTGATATGCGTTTTATGACTACTCAAGAAATGCTTGACGCTTTTAGCTTCTTAGATAAAGACTTAGCATATGAAATTGTTGTTGAAAACACTAACAAAATTCTTGATATGGTAGATATTTTAGAAGTCATAATTGATACTGGGGGAAGACCATTTGCTCCAACTATTAAAGATAGTGCTAAAATTACGGAAGATATGGTTCGTACTAAAGCCCATGCTTGGTATGGCGACCCATTACCTCAAATCGTTCAAGATAGGGTAGACTCCGAATTAAAAGGTATCATTGGTGCCCATTATGACGTTATTTACTTAATCGCTCAAAAATTGGTAAAAAAATCTAATGACGACGGTTTCTTAGTAGGTTCCCGTGGTAGTGTAGGATCATCCTTCGTTGCTACCATGATGGGTATAACTGAAGTTAATCCTCTTCCAGCCCATTATCGTTGTCCTAACTGTCAAAATAGTATTTTTGATGATGAAGAGGGTAACCCTTTAGGTGCTACTTATTCAAGTGGTTTCGATTTACCAGATAAAAAATGTCCTAAATGTGGTACTAATATGATAAAAGATGGCCAAGACATGCCATTTGCGACTTTCTTAGGGTTTAATGGTGATAAAGTACCCGATATTGACTTAAACTTCTCCGATTTAAACCAAGCGGCAACCCATGAATATACCAAAGTCCTATTCGGACCCGATAACGTTTATCGTGCTGGAACAATTGGTACCGTTGCCGAAAAAACCGCTTTCGGGTATGTAAAAAAATATTGCGAAGACTATAACATAATCATGCGTAATAGTGAGGTAGAGCGTTTAGCAATTGGTTGTACGGGTGTTAAACGAACTACCGGCCAACACCCTGGAGGAATAGTAGTTATTCCCGAATACATGGATGTCTTTGATTTCACACCATTCCAATATCCGGCTGAAGACCCCAGTGCTTCATGGCGTACCACGCACTTTGATTACCATAGTATCCAAGATGATGTCTTAAAACTAGATATTCTAGGTCATACCGACCCAACTCAGTTAAGAATGATTCAAGATATGACCGGTATGGATGTTACTACCGTACCATTAGACGATAAAGCTACCATGGGTATCTTCCTAAGTCCAAAACCTCTTGGTGTAACAGCTGAACAAATAAATTGTCCAACCGGAACTTTGGGTATCCCAGAATTTGGAACCCCATTTACTATCGGCATGTTATCGGATACTAAACCAACAACCTTTGCCGAACTTATTAAAATTTCTGGTTTGTCTCATGGTACCGACGTATGGCTTGGCAACGCCCAAGAATTAATCAAAAACAACATCGTTCCCTTTAAAGAGGTAATCGGCTGCCGTGATGATATCATGGTCTACTTAATGTATCATGGTCTTGAACCAATCAAAGCCTTCAAAATCATGGAATTCGTTCGTAAGGGAAGAGCCAGCAAAGACCCTAAAACCTGGGAAGAACATAAAAAAACTATGAAAGAAGCTGGTATCGAAGAATGGTTTATCGATTCCTGTGGCAAAATTAAATACATGTTCCCTAAAGCCCATGCTGCGGCTTATGTAACCAGTGCCTTCAGAATTGCTTGGTACAAGGTTCATATGCCTGAAGTATATTATGCCACGTACTTTTCTACAAGATTTGATGATTTCGACCTCGAAACAATGATTGCTGGTTACGATGCCATTAAGAAAAAGATGTTTGAAATTCAATCTAAAGGTTATGATGCTTCTAATAAAGAATCAAGTGTCTTAGAAACTTTAAAACTAAGTTTAGAAGCTACTGCTAGAGGATTTAAATTTGGCAATATTGATATTGAAAAATCCGATGGTAAAAACTTTGTTTTATCAGAAGACCGTAAAACCCTAATTTGTCCTTTTAGAACTCTTGACGGTCTAGGCGACAGTGTTGCTTCTAAAATAATTGAAGAACGAACTAAACAACCATTCATCAGTATCGAAGACTTGCAACAACGAGGCAAGGTAAGTAGTACTACTATTGAAAAACTACGTAGCCTAGGTGTTCTAAATGGTATGAGTGAAACTAATCAATTAAGTTTATTTTAAAATAAATTCTCACTTAAAGTGAGAGTTTTTTAGTTTATTAAAAAAGCCACTTTCTCAAGTGACTTCAAAATATAATATAAAAACGACTTCCAAGAAGTCGTTAATAATCAACTGGTGGAGGACGTGGGACTCGAACCCGCGACCCCCTGCGTGCAGGGCAGGTGCTCTAGCCAACTGAGCTAGTCCCCCATTTGCTGAACAAATTAATCTTATCATAAATATTGGCCTTTGGCAAGCCTAAATTAACTAAATTTGTTCAATTTTCACAATTTGTTTAAAATAGAGGATACTTCCGTCATTTAGGTAGAGTTGTTTCTTATATTTATCAATATATTTTATTAGCGAAATCTTAGTATAATAAGTACCTTTCCGGTAATAAACTAATCTTACAGTCTCCCCATTATAATAAGCTTCTAAAACCTTTTCTTCAATATTTAATAACTGGTCTTCGGATAGAGTAGGCATAGCAACTTTGCTTTTTTCATTTATAATCTCCTTTGCCACTTTCTTCGTTGACAACAAAGAATCAAACGGTTGCCATTTAATCATTCCTCTATCATGAATTTCAGGCATTATGACCTCCAATCTTCTTATTTCTTTCCATAGCAGTAGAGTAGTCTAACAAGCTAGAAGCCTTAACAATACTATTTTTTCCAAACTTATTCTTGATTTCGTCAATTGCTTCATTTGCTTTAAACTCGTTCTCTTTTTCTTCTAAAGATTCAAATAAACTAAGTTGTTCCATCTCTTTATTAATCAAATTACCCGCACTTACACTCACTTTTCTAATTGGCTTTTCTTCGTAGTACCTGTCAAACATATTAAGAGCAACCTTCAAAAACTCAACATTCGAATCAGTTGGATTAACCTTTATACTATGGAAAAAACCTCCCCCTATAGCTTTAGAATACCCAATTCCTAGTCCAATTAAACCTGCTTGTTTATGATTTTTTCTAAGTCTTTGACATACGACATCAATCATCTCTTCAATAATCAACTTAATATTCTCCCCATAATAATCTTTAAATAAAACTTGAGAGTGGGAGTAGCTCGAATTCTTCGGTGTAACTTTCCAATCACTAATTACTGATAAATCAATCCCATTTGCATGGTTCCATAATTCTTCGCCAATAACGCCAAACTTCTTTTTTAAATCATTTTTATCATGATTAGCAATATCGCCAACCGCTACCATCCCCAACATATTAAGCTTCTTTTCCATTCTAGGACCAATCGACCACATCTTAGATAATGGTCTAATCGGCCAGAGCTTACTTGGCACATCATCCATTGTCCACTTAGCAATACCATTTTTATATTTCTTCGCTTCAATATCCATAGAAAGCTTAGCTAAAAGCATATTCGAACCAATCCCACAAGTCGCCGTCAAACCAGTTTTCTCTTCAATCGTTTTTAATATCTTCTGCGCTAACTCATAATCTGTCATTTTATACATCTTCAAATAATGCGTTACATCTAAAAAGCACTCATCAATTGAATAAATATGCAAATCTTCTTCGGCTACAAAATCTAAATAAATACCCACAACCTCCTTACTTTTCTTGATATAAAGACTCATTCGAGGTGGCACAATAACATATTTTATATTCTTTGGTATCTCATAAAGTCTTGTTCTTGACTTAATACCCAAGCTTTTTAAATGCGGGGTAATTGCTAGGGTAATCGCCCCATTGCCTTGATTAGGATTAGCTACCACTAAATTAACTTTAAAAGGGTCAATATGTCTTTCCACGCATTCTACTGACGCAAAAAAACTTTTTAAATCAATACATAATACATGTCGTTCCATATCTGCCTCCTTATACGAACAAATATATTATATCAAATCATTAAATAATTACAATGTTAATTTTTACCAAACTCTCAAAAAAGAGTAGGAAAAACTTCCAAACTAAGATATAATACCCTTGGAGGAAATAAAAATGTTAAAAGTAGAAAATGTAACAAAATACTATGGTGACTTCCTAGCAGTCGATAACTTATCCTTTGAAGTAAAAGACGGCGAAATATTCGGCCTACTAGGAGTAAATGGGGCCGGAAAAACAACAACTTTCCGTATGATTATTGGTCTACTAGACAAAACCAGTGGTACCATAACTCTAGACGGTAAACCAATCGATTATACTCAAACTGATAAAATTGGCTTTCTAACTGAAGAGCGCAGTCTCTTACTTAAACTTACTGTCTTAGAACAAGCCATCTATTATGGTGTCTTAAAAGGGATGAGCGAGAGCACCATCGAAAAAAAATTAGACGAACTCTTAGAACGTTTCAATATCAAAGAATATAAAAATCGTAAACTAAAAGAACTAAGTAAAGGAAATCAACAAAAAGTCCAATTCATAACAGCAATAATTAATGATCCTAAACTTCTTATCCTAGACGAACCTTTTAGTGGCCTAGACCCCATTAACGCTCAACTATTTATGGACGTTATCTTGGACTTAAAAAAGAAAGGGACTTCAATAATTTTTTCATCACATCGTATGGAACACGTTGAACTATTCTGTGAAAAACTAGTTATCTTAGTCCATGGTAAACCAGTCTTACAAGGATACCTTAAAGATATCAAAAAACAATATCGTAAGAAAAACATCCATATCATAGGAGATGTCGATACCAAAGCCTTAGAACAAATAGACGGAGTCTTAAAAGTAACTTCTAACCCTGAAGAAATAATCGTCCAAATTGCATCCGACGACAAAGCCCAAAATGTCTTTAAGTACATCACAACCTGCCAAAACATCACTAAATTCGATGTCGAAGACGCAACCTTAAACGAAATATTTATCGAAAAAGTAGGTGAAGCATATGAAAAATAAAGCTAAATTCTTAATCAGACAAAGTATTAAAAAGAAAATGGATACTAAATGGTTTAAAATAGTTAATGTTATCTTACTAATCTTAATGGTAGCCTTATTTAATATTGATTCGATAATTAATGCCTTTGGTGGCGACTTTGAAAAGCCACGAAAAGTCTATGTCTATGATACTTTAGGAGTCTATGATTTATTTAATGCTAACTTTAATGAATCTTCTAAGAACTTTACTAGTCTTTCTAAGTTCGAAGTTACTAAACTAAGTACTTCTAATGATTTAGAAAGTAAAAAGAGTGAACTAAGTAGTGATGAAGATAACATTGTTATTGAGATAACCCCTAATACCGATAATATAATGGATGCTAAAATAACTACTTATGATTCCCTAGGTACCTTAACCGATACCCTAATTACCACGAGCCTAAACTCTACCAAACAGGCTATTGCCTTAGAAACTAGTGGCATTGATACCGAAGTCCTAGAAAAGTCTCTATCTAGTATTAATATCTCTAAAGAACTAACTAATACGAAAGCAACTGGTACCGGTGATGCCAAAGACCTTATGTCGGCTGGTGTCTTAATGGTTTTCCTAATTCCATTCTTTATTCTAATTGTTTTATTAGTTCAAATGATAGGAGCTGAGATTAACGATGAAAAAACTACCAAGAGTATGGAAATAATTATTTCTAATGTCTCTCCTAAAGTTCACTTTGCCACTAAAATCGTTGCGTCAACCACCTTTGTTCTAGCTCAAACTCTTTTAATCTTCCTATATGGTTTAATCGCCTTTGGCGTTAGAATGATTTTCGGTTCCGGCTTATCTTTAGATACTAGCACATCCGTTGGTCTAGATATCTCTCAAATGTTAACCATGTTAAAAAATAGTGGTATTATTGATTCCTTACTTCGTGGCTTACCATTCTTCTTAGTTCTAATCGTTGGTAGTTTCCTAGCTTACGCTCTTCTTGCAGGTATCTTAGCATCTATGACTACATCCATCGAAGACTTCCAACAACTCCAATCACCTCTAATGTTCTTACTTATGGCTGGTTACTATATTGGCATTATGGCATCCTTCTTCCAAGGCTCCTTATTCATTAGAATAGTAGGGTACATTCCCTTTATCTCGGTACTAGTTTGTCCTATAACATATATCCTAGGTCAAACAACCCTAATTGATTTAGGTATCAGTTGTATATTATTGCTATTTATTTGTTACTTACTATTTAAATATGGCATAAGAGTCTACAAAGTAGGTATCTTAAATTATTCAAGTAAAGATTTATGGAAAAAAGTCTTTAAATCCTTAAAGAAAGAGAGCGTCTAAATGTCCAATATTAGAAAAATAATTATTGTGGCCTTAGTTATTACTATGTTTGTCTTTCTAGGCCTTGGCCTTAACTACATGGTAAAACATTATAAAAAAGATGAAATGAATGTTAAAGCCGAGTTTGATGCTGTTACTCCAAGTACAGCTTATATTGATAAGTTAGAACAACCAACCCCTAATGAAGAAATAACCCTAGATACTTTACCTGATGTTAGTGGTACTTTAAATGATATTGATTTTAAAATTATGAAAAAACTCTTTCAAACTACGAAAAAAAGTATTTTGATTGTTAAAAAAGATGGTTGTTCTTATTGTGAAGAGTTTCTTCCTGAAGCTTCTAAAGCTTTAGAAGAAATGGATGTCGTAGCATACACTCTTAATCTTACTAATCTAACTTTAAACGAATCTAAATCTTTACAAAAATATATCTATTTTGAAGGAACTCCAACTACATTTATTATTGACCAGGGAAAAGTAACCCATGTCTTTAATGGCGCAACCGATAAAGAAACCTTACAAGCATTTATTGATTTATATTATGTGAGATAAGTTAAACTTGTCTCTTTTTTCGACATTATTTTTATACTTTTTAGAGTATGATATAACCGTTTAGATAAATTTAATTCCTCTATACAACATAAGTGTTGTATAATCAATTTATAATAGATGTGCAAAAATACGATATTATTAACATTTTCCTAAGATAACATAGGCATATCTATTATATATCTTAAACAGATATTTTTTTAAAGTTTATAATGTGAGCTACTAGTTCATTAAAAATATAATAATATAAAAATAAAGAAAAGGAAGACTATTATGCAAAATAAAAAAGTAATATTAGGTATCATAACAACCTTACTAATTATATCTATCTTTGTGGGAATAAGCTATGCTTACTGGCTTAACACTAATAAACAAGAAGACTCTAATATTGCTAAAACTGGCTGCTTTAATACAACATTTACCGAAAACTCCAGTGCCATTAAGCTAGAAGATACTTATCCTATTGATGATTCCCAAGGCGAGGTTCTAACACCTTTTACTTTTACTATCAAAAATACTTGTTCTTATGATGCTAACTATCAAATAAACTTAGAAACAATCTCTAGTACTTTAAAACTAAAAAATCTTCGTGTTAAAATAGGCACTAAAGATTCTGACCTTTTATCTAACTATGCTACTGCTACTAAAGTAATAGATGACGCTGCTGATTCTCGCAAACTATTATCTGGTACCTTAGCAGTTGGGTCATCTATTTCTTATGATTTAAGAGTATGGTTAGATAAAGATACTACCTTAGATGATATTAATAATACTATGGGTGCAGATAATAGTTGGGAAGGTAAGGTTACTGTTATTACTACCTTATCTAATGATTTAACTAAGTACAATGATAATACTATTGCGGCTACTCCAACCTTATATCAAGGTTTAATTCCAGTTAAGTATGATGATTCTGGTAATGTTTTGGTAGCAGACACTACTAAGCGTTGGTATAACTATAAAGACCATGAGTGGGCCAATGCAGTATTAGTTAATTGTAGTGATTCTACTATAAAATCTAAGTATTTTAATAATGATATGTCTTTGAAAGATGATGTTATTGGTACAACTATTTCTATGGATGAGATATTACAGATGTATGTCTGGATTCCAAGATATCGTTATAAGTTATTTAATGCTGAGAATGGTACAGCGAGTGAACAAGCTGTTGAAATAGAATTTGAAAGTACTAGTACTGCCAAATCTACTGGTTCTAAAAATGGTGAATGGTTGACTCACCCAGCATTCACTTTTGGTACTACCGAGTTGCCTGGTATCTGGGTAGGTAAGTTTGAAGCCTCTGGTACGACAGATAATTATACAATTAAACCTAATCAAAAATCTTTAACGAGTATTAACTTAGCTACAATGTATAATACTTCAAGAAGTACTGCTATAAATGCCTTGAAATATGGATTAAATGCTCAGTCAATTGATACTCATATGATGAAAAACATGGAGTGGGGTGCTATTGCCTTCTTAACAAACTCAATTTATGGTCGTTATAATGATGCTTCAACTTGTATTGCTTCTGGTTGTGAAGTATGGATAAATAATATTAATACTGGTTATGGTAATGGTACTGCTGTTGATGGTCAGCCACAATGGGGGCCTTCAATTACTGGATGTGCTGGTTCTTCAACAAGTGTTGGTGTATCAAGTTCACAAACTGCATGTGCATCCGGTTATGACTGGACAACTAAAGGCGTAAATGCATCAACTACTGGTAACAAATATGGAATCTATGATATGTCCGGTGGTGCTTGGGAATATGTAATGGGTGTACAAAAAGATGCTAATGGCAATGTCCAAGTTGGCTCATCTGGCTTTAGTACTTCAAGTCTTCCTGATAGTAAGTACTATGACTTATATGATTACCAAGCAGAAGATGGAGTAGGCTATACTAGATATCATCTAGGTGATGCTACTAGAGAAGTTTTAAAGAATACTTCTAGTCAAGGCCAAAATGCATGGTGGAGTGATTATTCTTATAACATATACAGCTCTCGATCTTGGGTGTATCGTGGTGGCCTTTACGACGCTGGCTCCGGTGTGGGTGTGTTTTACTTTAATCGAGACATTGGCGTGGCATGGGACACACTTTCGTTCCGCTCCGTGCTTTCTGCCGCGTAGTTGCGAAGCAACACACAATTTATAAGTTTAATAATATAACAAAACATATAAAAATATAATAAAAGTTAGCTATTAGTTCACACTAATAGCTTTTTGACATTCCAATAAGAAAATGCTATATTTTGGATAGTAATAATAAGGAAGGAAGTAGAAAGATGAAGTTGAGTTTAAAAAACAAATTGTGGTGGGCTCAAAATAAAGATAGAATAACAAGAATAGGTATAATATCTATAACAGCACTTATCTTAGTAGTGTCTGTAATTTATTTTACATATTCAAAATTTACTGCTAAAAATGAAGCAACAGCATATGAAACAACAGTAGAAAAATTTACCAAAAATGATTTTTTTATTGCTAGTTATATAGATGGTGAATGGTCGGATAGAATACCAGATAAGGATGAAGATTATGCTGTTGATAAGGTTGTATGCGATAACGATGCAACTGGAACATGGGATGAGGATAAATGGATGATTACTATTGGTAATGCAAAGACTAAAACTAAATGTGTTGTATATTTTGTGACTCCACCAAAATATTATGCTTTCGGAGAACCAACAGCATCAAGTACAACTGATTATAATGATGTTATAAATAGCAGTGGTTCAAGAGTATTTATACAATTATCAAATAATAAATATTCGATTTGCTATTTAAATGAAGATAGTCAATTATCGTGTGTAAAATTTAGCAATATTAGCGATAGTCACAGCTTTAGTGATAAATGCTCTAACACATCAGAGAATTCATATGGATATACGTGTAAGCTTGATGATGGCTTCAATTTAAATGCTATTTGGGAATCTAAAATATCAGTTACATATACTAATGGTACTCAAAATTATGTATGTAGTCTTGAAAGTGACGCTCAATCATGTGAAATAGAATCTTAATTTAATAATTTTCAGATTTTTATTTGGCTTAAATAATTTGTGTTAAAATAAAATCGTCATGTAAATGACTGGAATTTGAACTATATCAAAAGCTCTTCACCTTTGGTGGTACTTTGTGGCTGTCTAACAGATGGCACTTCAGCAGGAGCATTCACTTTGTCCCGTACTTTTGCAGGAGGAGGCTCATTTCACACGTTCCGCTCCGTGTTTTCTTTGCTAAACTATGAATTAAAGATAGTAAAAAAATATTTTTTCAAAACACAAAATCGAGGTTCATGAATAAATATTTGTATCATAATCCATTGAAGTTCAGTTCCAATCTGTTATTAAATGGGTTAAAAATTAAATCGAAAATATCTAACTAGTAGAAGTCGAATTTATAGATATTTTCTCTTAAAAATACCACCTAAAATTGTGGTATTTTCTTTTGAATTTTCAAACTAAAAAAAATTTTTAAAACTACATAATTATCACTAAAAAAGTGTCAAATTTGCGTCAAATTTGGCACTTTTTTTAAAAACTTTGCAAAAATTGCACAGAAAAAAAAGAAAATCGACACTTTTCCGGTAATAAAGAGTAGTAGAGGGAGAGATTTATTTTCCTCTAAAATTACGACGTTGTATTTTGAAAAAATTGACAAAATAAAATAGAAAAGAGAAAATAATTATGATAGAAAATTTACCAAAAAATCTTATTGAATTTATCAAATCAGGAGAAGGAACAATGGTTGAATATAAAGAGGCTAAAAAAGCTTTACCAAATAATTTATTTGAAACCGTGTGTTCAATGTTAAATAGAAATGGTGGTCATATATTTTTAGGGATTAAAGATGACTCAAAAATAATTGGCGTATATAAAGATTACGTTAAAAATATGAAGAAAGAGTTTGTGGATTTATGTAATAATTCTGAAAAAATATTTCCAACAGTTCATCTTGACATAAAGGAATATATTTATGAAGGAAAACACATCTTATATATTTATGTTCATGAAAGTTCCGATGTTCATAAAACAGCTAATAAAATTTATGACAGAAATGAAGACGGAGACTTTGATATAACAAACAATACTACTCAAATATCAAATTTATATGTTAGAAAGAGGAGCACTTATATTGAAAATAAAATATATCCCTTTGCAACTATGGACGATTTAAGAACAGATTTAATAGAGACTGCAAGAAAAATGGCTTCTAACAGAACTTCAAATCATCCTTGGGCAAGGATGAGTAATGAAGAAATGTTAAGAAGTGCAGGATTATATGAAAAAAATCTAGAAAATGGCAAAGAAGGTTTTAATTTAGCTTGTATATTATTATTTGGAAAAGATGATGTTATTGCATCAGCATTATCTTATTATAAAACTGATGCGGTTTTAAAAATTAAAGACATTGAAAGATATGATGACAGAGATGATATTAGGACAAATTTATTAGATTCATATAATCGTTTAACAAATTTTATTAAAAAGCATTTAAATGATAAGTTTTACCTTGAAGACAATCAAAGGATAAATGTTAGAGATGTAATTGCTAGAGAATTATGTGCTAATTTACTAATTCATAGAGAATATTCAAATCCATATCCAGCAAAACTAACAATTACAAAAAACAGTATTATTACTGAAAATGCGAATAAGCCTAGAACAATTGGTTATATAGATTTGAATAATTATTCTCCATATCCTAAGAATCCAAAGATTGCTGGATTTTTTAAGGAGATTGGTCTTGCCGATGAATTGGGCTCTGGCATTAGGAAAATAGCAAAATACACTAAGATATATAGTGATGGTAAAGATCCTTTATTTAGAGATGATGAAATATTTATTGCTAATATTCCATTAAGTAATAACGCTGAGTTTATTAATAATAAAGAATTAAGGACCATGATTTTAACATTTATCAAAGATTCATCTAATGGTAGAACCAGACAGGAAATTAATAATTATATTTATCCAAAAATGAATGGTGACATGACATTCAAAAATAATAAAATAAGAACATCATTAACATATTTAAGAAAAAAAGGCTTAATTAAAAATAAAAATACATATACAAATCCAGTGTGGATTATTAAATAAAATTATGCACAGTTTTGTAGAAAAAAGTAAAGCTCTGCAGAAAAATGCAAAACTCTGCACAATTCTGCAGAGCTCTGCAGAAAAACTCTGCAGAAAAACATAAAATGCCTTTTTGAAAAACATAAAAATAAGAAAATATAATCAACTATAAGCCAAAAAATATCCTAAATATACGGCAAATTTTTGCTTTTAATTCAATATTTGAAGCAAGATTATTATGTCGTTGCAAATCTCTGCAGAAAAATGCAAACCTCTGCACAATTCTGCAGAGCTCTGCAGAAAAAAATAAACTAGCACTGGATAAAGTAATTGAATAAATAAAAAACAATCAAAATAACACTTGCCTTATAATTGCTGAAATTAAAAAAAACGATGAAGCAATTCATTTATGTTAAAATGAAATAGTCATGAAATGACTGGGACTAGAACTGTAATATTTTCCTGCAGTGACGAAAAGCTCTAGACCTTGGGTGTGTCGTGGTGGCGGTTCCTACCATGGCTCTGCAGCCGGTACGTTTCGCTTTTCATTAGACAATGGTTGGGCGAATAATGCTGGTTCGTTCCGCTCCGTGCTTTCTTAGAAACTATGGATTAAAGATAACAAAATAATATTTTTTTAAAACACAAAGTAAAGGTTCTTAACTAAATATTTATATCATAATCCATTGAAGTTCAGTTCCAATCTACAATAGTAGGTTAAAATTAATAAGAAGATTCTTAACTAGTAAATCATTGAATTTTAAGTATCTTCCAAGTATTTGGAGTATCTTTTGATACTCTTTTACTCGTAAAAATAAATATACAAAAAGCCTTAAATATGCTATAGTATAACTTAAAAGAA
>CALBBI010000113.1:0-2685 GCA_937926935.1 uncultured Bacillota bacterium | reverse complement strand
CACTCTCTATCTATCAAAATTTATGTATCTTTAGTTTTTAATATGCCTAAAATTAAGTTAGTTTAGAAAATAGTGTTAATTCAGTTGTTCGGAAATTCCGAACAGTTCAATTTTATTTGATATTTTAGCCATATTTTCGACAATATTTTTATTATGGTTTTGCTATCGTATTATTTGAATAAAACTTATTACAATAAAATTGTTGTAAGTTTTTATGCAATAACATGATATTCTATGTTATACTTTATATGGTATAGAATGTCATACAATTTGCAATGCGAGAATAATATGGAGGATGTTTAAGATGAGTAAGAATAAGAAAATTATATTAATTATTTTAAGTGTATTTATTGTTTTAAGTTTATTTTTAGGTATTTCTTATGCTTATTATATTAAGTCTCATAGTCAAGAGAATAGTAATATTGTTAAGACTAAGTGTTTAAATGTTAGTCTTACTAATGAGAAGAATGATATTAATTTGGATGAACAATATCCAATTCCGGATACTGAAGGTAGAAAACTTACTCCTTATCAATTTACTATTACTAATACTTGTGAACAATTTATTAGTTATAATGTTAATTTAGAATCTTTAGAAGCTACTACTATGGATAGTAGTGCAGTTAAGGTTATGATTAATAATGAAGCTCCAGTTAATTTAGGTACTTTAGATTCTACTTCAGTATCAATTGATGGTTCAAAAGATTCTAAAATATTGGCTACTGGTTCATTAGGTAGTGGTGATAGTGTAGATTACGCTTTAAGACTTTGGATGGACTATGGTGATAGTCCAGATACTTCTAGTATGAATAAGGTATTTGAATCTAAGATAGTTGTTACTGCTACTATTGGTACTTATAAACCAATTGACTATGTAAGTACTTTACATGATGCATTACTGATAAATGAGTATGCTGTTACGAATGTAGACAATGCATTAAATAAAATTTCATCAAAAGCAACCCCTGATTTTAGTAAAGATGCTCCTATAATAGAATGGCAAGAAAAGCATGACTCTAATAACACTAATTTAAATATTGATATGCCTGATAAAAGCCTTGTTGGCAATGCTTCTCTAGGTGGTCAAAATCTGACTGAAGATAGCACCAAAGTAATGTTAGGTACTGGATATACTTTTGATACCGAAGAAGGACAGTATACGATGACTAATTCTAAGCTATATTCTGCTGATGAACTAGAAGCCATAGACTTTAACAATTCTAATTACTATGTTGTAGGCGGTGGTACCAATATAGGATCAGATAATATTTTATCTATTTATACCAATAATTCAGGTACTTATTTATATAAAGTAACCAGTGTTACAACTTCTAATATCGGTATTGCTAATACTAACTCGTATCGAATTAGATATGCTTTTAAAACTAATAGATATTCTGAAACTGAATTAGAGAGTGATAAATCTGATAAAGGTTTATATACGGCACAAGATGATTACGGAACATCTTATTATTATCGTGGTAATGTATCAAATAATAACGTCTACTTTGCTGGTGCTTATTGGAAGATAATTCGCATCAATGGTGATGGAACAATCAGACTTCTCTATGATGGTACTAAGATAAATGCTAAGGGTTGGGATACCCAATATGGTACGAGTGCTTTCAATTCTACTAGAACTGACCCTGCATATGTAGGTTATATGTATGGTACAACTGCTGGGGTAATTGGTTCTAGAGAAAACAACCTAGCTAACGGTAAAGATAGTAATATCAAAACTAAAGTTGATGAATTTTATGATAAATACATAGTTTCTAATAACTTACAAGATTACATAGCAGATTCTGGTTTTTGTGGTGACCGTTCAATCACCAATGGTGGTGATGGTTATTCTACGACATTGACTACTCAATATGGTGCTTTTAGTCGTCTTACTAGTTCCATTAAGTCACCAGTTCTAACTTGTCCTGACAAAGAACATGATTTATATACTGTTGATAGTTCAAAAGGCAATGGCGCATTAATTAATTCGATTGGCCTAATGACAGCTGATGAAGCCGCCATGGCGGGTATGGTAAATGATTATTTAAATACCTTATCGTATGTTTATACTGGTGCTTGGTACTGGACAATGTCGCCGTCTTATTTCAGCCATTCCAACTCAACGTCAAATGTTTGGAACGTTGGCGGAGCCGGTGGCTTCGGCGGCAACTGGGTTGCTAGCGGCCGTGGCGTCCGTCCTGTTATTAATTTGAAAGCTGATGTTGAAATATCAGGTGGTATTGGTACATTAAATGATCCTTATGTTATAAAAACTAGTTAGAGAGGAGTTAACAGCTATGAAAAATAAAAAGATTATATTATTAATAATAGGAATGCTATTAGTTATAAGTGCTTTAGTTGGAGTGTCTTATGCTTATTATATTAAGTCTCATAATCAAGAAGAGAGTAATGTAGTTAAAACTAAGTGTTTAAACTTTAGTTTAACTAATGAAAAGAATGATATTAATTTGGATGAACAATATCCAATTCAAGATACTGAAGGTAGAAAACTTACTCCCTATCAATTTACTATTACTAATACTTGTGAACAGTTTATTAGTTATAACGTTAACTTAGAGTCTTTAGAAGCTACTACTATGGATAGTAGTGCAGTTAAAGTCATGATAAATAATGAAGCTCCAGTTAATTTAGGTACTTTAGATTCTACTTCAGTATCAATTG
>CALBBI010000112.1:0-7956 GCA_937926935.1 uncultured Bacillota bacterium | reverse complement strand
AGTAATCCGCAAGCAATAAATATAACTTTTGAAAGTAAAACTACAGCTAAATCAATGGGTACTAAAAATGGCGAATGGTTAACGCATCCAGCATTCACTTTTGGCAATAAAGAATTAGCGGGTATATGGGTGGGAAAGTTTGAAACTTCAAATACTTCCACTTTACCTAAAATTGTACCTAATGTAAGTTCATTAAGAAACATGAGTATAAGTGCTCAATTTAATACATCAAGATTAATGACAACTACATTGGCTAGTACATATGGAACATCTACAAATGATGATTCTCATATGATTAAGAATATGGAGTGGGGAGCTGTAGCGTATTTATCATCATCAATATATGGAAGATATACCAATGCTTCAACTTGTATTGCATCAGGCTGTGAAGTATGGGTAAATAATAATTTAAACTGGACTACTGGCTGTGCCGGATCCTTTGACAGTGCAAGCCAATCATCAGCTTGTAATGCATGGAATACAGCAACTGGTGTAAATGCGTCAACTACTGGTAACATTTATGGAATCTATGATATGTCGGGTGGAGCTTATGAATGCGTTATGGGAAACTATAATGATACAATAAAAGATGGCGGGTTTTATTCAATGCCTGAAGCAAAATATTATGATAAATATATGGGAACTAACTCAGATAGTGATTTTACGAAATATCATTTAGGAGATGCGACAAAAGAAACGATAAAAACTAAATCATCAGGTAGATACAATGTTTGGTACCTAGATAGGAGTGAGTCTGTCGACTCGTCTTACCCTTGGGTGTATCGCGGGGAGTATTACGGCAATGGCCCTACTGCTGGGCTGTTCGGCTTCGGCTCCTACGATGGCGATAGCAACGGTAGCTTTTCCTTACGTGTTGCTTTTAGCGCTCTTTAGCAGCCGCAAAGCGGCACTCTTAAAGGGTAAAACTCATAAACGAACAAGAATAGATAAAGAAAAGAAAAATAAGAAAACGGAGTAGCCCTTCGCCCTCTGATTACAGGCAAAGGACGATGAGGGGTGTAGTCGGCAGTAGCCGACCGCCATAAAAGCCTAAATTCCAAACATAATGGAATTTAGACTTTTTTTATTGATATTTGTATATTAAAATATAATTTGTTAAGGCATAGTGAGAGTAGACTTTTCATATAACTAAATAGTTATACTTATGCAAAAATACGGTATTGGGGTGCTATTCTTGTATTGATGCTATGACATGATATGTCATATAAGAATTATGTTTAAATACTTTTTATTTGATCATAATAAAGATAGAAATATGAGGATACTATGGGACATATAAGTACAAGTAAAAAGATTATTTTAAGTGTTTTAGGGATATTACTTATCCTTTCTTTGTTAGTGGGTATTAGTTATGCTTATTATATTGGTTACTTTCAAGCTAATACAAATACCTATGCTCCAGTTAATATCTTAAAAACTAAGTTTGAGCCTATCTTAAAAATGCCTAACTTAGTTGGATTATCTATTGCTACCCGTAGTGATTGTATTAATGAAGAATGTCTTAACTATCTTAAAGACTTAAATACCAGAACAAATCTTACTATCGAACTAGGTCTTCAATCAATGTATGATGAAACACTAAAATATATCAATCGAGGTCATGATTTAAACAACTTTATTACTTGTGTTAAAAAACTAAAAGAAAGTAATATCAAAGTCGTTGTTCATATCATTAATGGTCTTCCAGGGGAAACTAAAGAAATGATGATTAATACAGCTAAGTTTCTTAATGATTTAGATATTGATGGTATTAAAATTCATATGTTGCATGTAATTAAAAACACCCCCCTAGCTGATATCTATCTTGAAAAGCCATTTCATCTACTAACTAAAGATGAATATATTGATATCGTTGTCTCGCAGTTAGAAGTATTAAAACCGGAAATTGTTATTCATCGTCTTACTGGGGATCCTAAAAAAGAAGATTTAATCGCACCTGACTGGGTTCTAAAGAAATTTGTAGTTCTAAATGACATTGATAAAGAAATGAAAAAAAGAGATACTTACCAAGGTAGTAAAATCTCTTCCTAATTATTATTTAAATTTACTATTCTTCACAATAGTATTTTTTTAAGCCCTATTTTACATTTTGGCTGAGTTTTATTTTGCATTTTGGCTAAAATTAAAAAGACTCACCACATAAGATGAATCTTTCTACTTCGGCCACTTAGTTCTTTTATCGATAAACTTTTTTAATTCTAATTTTTGTGTCTCTTGAGCTTTTATTGGACTTTCACTATAAATAAGTAAGTCATTATAAAATTTAGATAACCTTATTTTTCTTAAAGCCATAGCTTTACAATGATTAACCCATTGTCTTGAAATATGTAAACGCTCTGCTACTTCATCTTCACTATAAACATAACCATCTAACCCATAAAGCATTCTAAGGATCATAATCTCATTATCCTTCAAACATACTTTTTTAAATAAATTACTAAGTACTTCTGACATTTCTTTTTGTTCTATATTTTCAAATATCTCTTCCTCATACGTAGGTATACTAACATTTTCTAAATCATCTACATCCTTAGTCTTTTCATAATGAAATATAATGTTATCTATAGCTGTCTTACTTTTATGCATTATTTTCATTAACTCTAAAGTACTAGGCATTCTCCCATATTTATGATTAAATTCATCACATACTTTTCTATACTTATTAATATCTTGATACATCAATTTAGGTAATCTATATGGCTTACTATTTACATTGATATACTCTTGAATATAAAATCTTATCCAATAAGTAGCATATGTTAAAAATCTATTACCACTTCTTACATCATAATGACTAGCAGCATATAACAACCCCTCATTACCAGCTTGAATTAAATCTTCCTTAAAATCTTCTTTAAAATTATATTTACTAACTATCTTGATAACATACCTTAAGTTATGAGCAACTAACTCATTACGAGCATTACTATCTCCTTCAAGTATTCTATATCCAAGGTGCTGTTCTTCTTCCTTAGTTAAAATGTCATAACCTTTATCTTTTATTTCTTGCATATATAAATTATTCATGTTTATCACTCTTTTTAGGAATATCATAACCCATTTTTCTAGCAATTTTCTTATGCTGTTTAACTAAACTTCTTTGCATTTTATCAATATTTTCTACTGCCTCATCTGGTGCATCTAAATACACCGCATATTCCTTAATTTCTTGACATAACCTCAACTTTATTATCGCATTATTAGTTAATTGTTGTACTCTTTGTTTAGATGTATTCATTATTTTAGCAATCTCTATATAAGTATGTTCCCTATAACCAATTCCTAATCTTAAACATAAAGCTTTATACTCAGCCTCACTAATATCACACTTATCTTTTAACCCCAATAACTTTTCTTTCAATTCTTTTTTCTCTAAGGCATTATAATCTATATCCATAGGAATATCTTCTAAAATATTATCTCTTTCTAAAATTTTTCTAACCTTTTTAATATCTTCCATACTAAGATCAGTATTAAATAATATTTCTTCATCTGTTGGATTTACCCCATACTTATTATAATAAGTAATTACATAAGATTGATAAGGTATAATCAAGTTAATTGTATGATAAGGTACATTCATTATTTTATAAAGATTTCTTTTAATATAAGCTTCAATATACCAACTAGCATAAGTAGAAAATCTATACCCTTTAGTAACATCAAATCTTCTAGCAGCTTCCATAAGCCCCATATTACCTTCTTGAATTAAATCTAGAGTATCTATCTTACTACCAGCGTATTTTTTACTCGCTGAAGAACTAGTTTTAAGTTAGATTTAACCAATATATTAACGGCTTCTTTATCCCCATTTAATATTCTATAACCTAAATCTTGTTCTTCTTCTAAAGTTAAATTCTTTCGATAATTAATTTCATTTAAATACTGATAATAACTATCTTGTTCTTGCGGAATATGCAAGCTATCTAAATCAACTCTTTCTAATATCTTATCCCATAACATTACAAAATTAGAATTTTTAAAAGCTTTATCTAATCTCTTACCTGGTCTGCGATAATTTAAAATAACCATATTTTCCATTAAAACATTTATAATATAATTTTTCTTATATAATTTTTCTACATCCTCTTCTGTTAAATTATAATTAATAAACTTTAAAAACGTTAATAATTTATATACTTGATTTAATATAAATTCTGTTTTCCTAACATCAATATTCATATTTACATTTATAAACTTATCAAATAATTCTATTCTTTTTTCACCATCTTTTATAGTATTATCTAAGTACCATCTAATATTCTTTCTAAGTAAAATATCAAATTCTCTTTTATTACTACTAGGATACATCTCACTATTAGTTTTATCTTCTAAGTATTTATATTCTTCATAATCTAAGTAATTATAAGTCTCATATTTAACCATTATCTCACCATCTTTCTCACTTTTTTAAATTCTATTTTTTCTCTTTCTATTCTTAAGTTTTCTAAAGCTTCCTTGGGATTATCTAGGTATTCACTTAATTTATCTGTTTCTCTACATAATCTTATTTTCTTTAAAGCATTTGTTGCTATTTGCTGTACTCTTTGTAATTTAACATTAAGTACATTAGCTATCTCTTGGTAAGTATAGATATCTCCATAATAACCATTTCTTGCTTTTAAGATAAATATATCTCTCTCACTTAATTTAGCATCAATAAATAACCTGTCTAAGTCTTTTCCTAAATAATCTCTAATGTAGTCATATTCTTCTTCATATTTTAATTCAACATTGTTTTCTTCATCATCTAACTCTACTGGCATATTAATACATCTTTTTATTACTTCTATATCTTCTATTGATACTTTTAAGTACTTAGCCATTATTTTATCAGTTATTACTACATTACTTTTTTCTAGTTCTTTTAATACTTTCTTATATTGTCTTACTAAGTCTTTCATCCCTAAACTTAATGTTAGAACACTATTTTTAGTTTCAATATAATCATTAATAGCTTTCTTAATCCACCAGGTAGCATAACTTAAGAATGTATTTCCCAATCTTACATCATATTTATATGTTGCATACACTAACCCTTTATTGCCTTCTTGAATTATTTCTTCTATTGGATATCCCATATTAGCATACTTAGATGCTAACTTTACTACGTATCTTAGATTAGCTTCAATTAATCTTTTTCTAGCATTATTATCTCCATTTAAAATGGCATAACCTAACTCTTGTTCTTCTTCCTTAGTTAGTATCTTACTATTTAGATTTCTTATATCAATCATATATTGATTAAATGTCGTTATTTCTTCCATATAACAAAACCCCTTTAAGTAATTGTTTATTATAGCATATATTTATTTTTTGTAAAGTACTAACCATATTATTCCATAATAAAAAGCATGTATCATCTACATACTTTATCCTATATATGTTATTCTGGCATAGCCATTACCTTTTTTAGCACAATTTTCGGTCGGTGTTTCTTCGCTACATGTAGTTGATATAGTTTTTGTACTTTCTTCACTAGATTCCTCACAGTTATAACAGTACATGACTTTATTGGTTAAAAGAGGATTGCCTATGTAACCAGAACCACCACCGGCACCTCCAGCCCATGTTGCAGCTCCGCCACCAAAAAATCCACCACCTCCGTCAGGACCAGAATCAGTATCACTATTTCCCATTCCTCCTTGTCCAAATTTACCATTAACATCATAAATTGCCAAATTACTATCCGACTGTATTCCTGTTCCTCCACGATTTTGTGTACCACCAGTTGAAAAATAATTATATCCATCAACCAATTTTTTTCCAGTGTTGCCAATATATCCACCACCAGAACCTCCTAATTGTCTTTCGGCTCCACCGCCACCACCTGATACTATTAAAATTTTTGAAATTTGCTCTACTAAACTAGATAATAAGCCTGATGTTTTTGATATATGTGTTGCCCCACCACCAGATGCATCTCTTTTATCATTTAATTCATTTCCACCATTATAACCACCATACTGTCCGTTACCACCAATATTAATATAAATTTCTTCACCCCTTGCTAAATTTATATAACCTTTGGAATAGCCACCTACACCACCTTGACCGCCCCAATATGTATCACTACCTCCTTGGGCTCCCCATGTTTCTATTTTGTATTTTCCGGTTTGTGGTACAGTAAATACTTGCTCAGTCCCAGTATAATCGAAATTATATACTTTAGTTGGAACTCCAGTTACAACTATTTTAGCTAAAAATTCTTTATTCATGGAGTTAGTATCAGCTTCAGTACTACCATCCATCCACATTCTAAATTCATAATTTATACTTTCTTCACTCGATAATACACCAGTAGTTAATGTTCTAGCTTCACTTGATGTGTTTATACTTGTATCAGTTGTATCTAAAGTAGCTAGATTAACTGCCCCTCTAGTATTAAGCATTGTTTTAACGTACTTAGAATCTAAAGTTGTTCCTTCTAACATTTCTAAGTTAAGATTATATGATATAGCATTTCTACAAGTGTTAGTTATAGTAAAACTATAAGGAGTTAAAGATGCACCATCTTCATCACTTATAGGATATTGTTTATCTAGTGATATATCATTTTGTTCATTAGTTAATGATAATGAAATACAAGTGGATTTAACTATATTTGAGTTAGTTTGGCTATGAGTAACCATATAGTATGCATAACTTACTCCTACTAATAAAGATAATATTAGTAATATCCCTAATGTTATTAATATTATTTTCTTATTTGTTTTAATGTTACTCATAACTATCTTTCTCCTTGTTAACTTATTTATTATTATATTTGATATGAACTACTAGCTTGCATTCATGATTATTAAAAAATATCTCTTTAGATACTACTTAATTATTTTTATCCAATATACGTTATTTTGGCATAACCATTGCCAATATTGCCTTTCATCGTTCTAGTCCCATCATGAGTTGGCATTCCAGTATAAGTTCCTTTCTCAGTAGTCCACTTATATCCTTCGCCATCTATCATAACTGTATCTGTAAAATACATTCCAGAATAATGAACGCTTTGACCAGTATGAATTATATTGTTTTCTGTGCTTTCTTCTTTTATAGCATCACAGCCATTGTGTCCAGAAATAAATGATGAACCGCCTGCACCTGAATCAACATTATCATCCGTAGCACGACCACTACCACCACCATAATAACCGGAACCACCACCAGTACCATAATTTTGAATTGGATTTTTTACCGAATATCCAAATTGACTTCTAGATATCCCTGCTCCCCCATTAATTTGCGTACCACCAGAAGCGACATTATGAATATAACTTTCATCGTGACTTTGAATCTGACCATTATAGCCAGTAAGTCCACCACCAGCGCCACCAATTATTTTACCACCATAATATCCAGTTCCAGCGCCACCAGCGGCGACCATAATTCTTGATTTCAAGGAATTAAAGTCATTCCAATTGCCATTATTAATTCTAACATCGGTGGCACCACCGCCACCAGTATATTTTCCGTCATTACCTAAACCGCCTTGTGCACCGCCATTATAACCACCTTCATAGGAAAAAGCGGAACCACCAACATAAATATATAAATTTTGATTTTTTTCTAAATTGATTGTTCCAGAAGTATAACCACCTAAGCCGCCTTGATAAGTTACATCTTTAATTGCAATATCGCCGCCACTTGCTCCCCAAAGTTCTATTTTATATTTACCATCAGCTGGAGCAACAAAAGCCTGTTCAGTTCATGTATAATCAAAATCAACAGTTTTAGTAGGTGTTGCAACAACTACAACCTTAGATCTAAAAGACTTATTCATCGCATCAGTAGTTAATGGTGTTGCTTCATCCATCCATAATCTTAAAGAATAATTAATACTAGCATTTGGTCCCAAAGAACCAGTAGCTAACACTCTAGATTCCACTGAATTAGCATAATAATTATCTGTAGAGCTTAAAGAAGCCATATTAACATAAG
>CALBBI010000111.1:0-6359 GCA_937926935.1 uncultured Bacillota bacterium | reverse complement strand
TGTTGAGCCCTTTATTAAAAATGATTATTTTATTGCTAGTTATATTGATGGTGAGTGGTCGAATGAGATTCCTGGTAAGAACGATGGCTATATCGTAGATAAGGTTGTTTGTGATAATGGTGCTACCGGAACTTGGAATTATTCTAAATGGAGTATTGAAATTGAAAATGCAACAAAGAAAATTAAATGTGGTGTTTATTTCGTTACTGGTAGTTTAATTGATGTTGTGTTATATCAAGGTTTAATTTCTGTTACATATAATTCAAGTGGGGATGTAGTTGTTGCTGACACTAGTACTAAGTGGTATGATTATTCTAATCATGAATGGGCGAATGCCGTGTTAGTTAACTGTGCCGATAATACGATTAAATCTAAGTATTTTAATGATGATATGAGTTTAAAATCTAGTGTTGTTGGTAAGACTATTTCTATGGATGAAATACTTCAAATGTATGTCTATATTCCAAGATATAGATATAAATTATTTAATGCTAATAATGGTACTAATGTGGAAAAAGCTATTGATATCCAATTTGAAAAAGTAGGTACTGAGAAATCTAATGGTACAAAGAATGGAGAATGGTTAACCCATCCTGCCTTTACTTTTGGAAATACTGAATTACCAGGTATATGGGTAGGAAAATTTGAAACAAGCAATTCGTCTAATTTACCTAAAATTGTTCCAAATGTAAGTTCATTAAGAAATATTAATGTTAGTAATCAATTTAGTATTTCAAAATTGATTTCAACATCTTTAATTGATACATATGGGACATCTGTAAATGATGACTCTCATATGATGAAAAATATGGAATGGGGTGCCGTTGCCTATCTAACAAATTCTGTATATGGAAGGTTTAGCGACTCATCAACCTGTGTTGAAAGCGGGTGCGAAGTTTGGATTAATAATAATTCACATTATATAACTGGCTGTGCTGGCGTAAGCGTTAGTGCTTCTAAATCCGCTGATTGTAATGAATGGAATACTTCAATTGGAGTAAATGCCTCAACTACTGGTAATATTTATGGTATATATGATATGTCTGGTGGTGCCTGGGAATATGTGATGAGCAATTATAATGGGGTAATATCTTCTTCTGGATTTACAGCTTTACCAGATTCAAAGTACTATGATAAGTATGATGGAAGCAATTTTAACATGTATCATTTAGGCGACGCAACAAGAGAGGTTCTTAAAGCTACTAGTGAGTCAAAATCAATATGGTACGGAGACCAAAATTTTATATTAAATTCTACTTATCCTTGGGGACAACGTGGCAGTACTTACCCTGATGAAGTTCTTGCTGGAATTTTTACGTTTGGCACTGATAGTGGTGGAGCTAATGGTTATAGTTCGTTTCGCATAGTAATAACAGCATCATAAAATTACATGAAAAAAAGATTACAAAATTGCAATCTTTTTAACTAGCTAGTTAGGTATTACCAACATAACAAGGCAAATATCCGACGTGCAAAATCAAATATTTCCTTTTTTAATGAATGTTCTCTTCATCTGTATAAATAATAACATAATAATATTCTTAATGTCAATAGACTATAAGTAAATTATAAAGTAATACGATCTAAGTTATTAGGAATTAAGATATCTAAATACTTTAAAATATCTTCTTTAGAATAATTATTGTTATTCTTAAGATATTCTAGACCAACATTAAATACTGCTCCAATATAAAACTTAGCAACAATATTAGAAGGGATACCTTTTTTAGAAGAGGTATCATTTTTTAATCTTGATTTAATGTCGTGGTCTAGAACATCATAGACAATATCAAACATAATACTATTACGATTATTAATCATAATTGAGATATAAGTATTACGTTTAGACTCGATATGATCTAAGAAAATCTTAATCATTTCTAAGTAATATTCTTTAGTATCACCAATATTTTGGTTTTTCTTTAACTCCTCAGTTAGAGAGTCTTTTAAATTATCAATCATATCTTTTAATAATTCATATTTATCATTATAATGAGCATAAAACGTAGAACGGTTAATTAATGCTTTAGTACAAATATCACTAACTTTTATTTCTTCAAAAGCATGGTCTTTCATTAACTCAATTAAAGTATTATATAAAGCATTCTTGGTTTTAATAACTCTTAAATCATTGTTTTTCATTTAAATCACCAACCTCATTATGTCAAAATAGAAAACGTTTGTAAAGATAAAATACACCGTGTAGCTTATTTATGCATACAAAATCAACATTTTGTTGGATAACATCATAATCATATGTTTTTGTTGTCGAAAAAAATTATAACTTGTCATAAAATCTTTAGTGGTGGAGGAAAATATGGAAAAATTTGCAAAAAAAATATGTGAAAATAAAAATATTATCTTAATTATAACGGGAATATTATTTCTATTATCTATTGTGGGAATTAAACTAACCAAAATAAATTATGATATCTTAGTTTATTTGCCAGAAGAAATAGAAACTGTTCAAGGACAAAACATTTTAACTAATGATTTTGGAATGGGTGCCTATTCCGTTGTACTAGCAGATAATTTAAGTAGTAAAGAGGTTTTAAACTTAGAAGAAGAGTTTAGAAATATTAAAGGGGTTAATCAAGTTATAAGTGCTTATGATGTTTTAGGTAATACTATACCAATAGATGTGTTACCTAGTGAGATAACTGATAAAATTCATAAAGATAATAGTGATTTAATCTTTGTAACTTTTAAGGAATCTACTTCATCATTAAGTACAATTAATGCGATTGAAGAAATGAAAACGATTGCTAATGATAAAGTTAAAATTAGTGGTATGAGTGCGATGGTTTTGGATACTATGAATCTTTCTAATAAAGAGATTGCTATTTATGTAGTTATTGCGGTAGCTTTATGTTTATTAGTATTAGAGTTATCTTTAGATTCTTACTTTGTACCATTGTTACTTTTAGGTAATATAGGAATTGCTATTATATTTAATTTAGGTAGTAATATTATTTTTGGAGAGATATCTTATATTACTAAGGCTTTAGTGGCTGTTTTACAACTTGGAGTTACGACTGATTTTTCAATATTCTTGTACCATTCTTATGAAGATAAGAAAAATAAGGGTATGAAAAATATGGAAGCCATGCAGTTAGCAATAGTTGATACGTTTTCATCAGTTACCGGAAGTTCTTTAACGACTATTGCAGGGTTCTTAGTATTATGTACCATGAACCTTACATTAGGTAGAGATTTAGGTCTAGTTATGGCTAAAGGAGTATTCTTGGGAGTTATTTCAGTTTTAACAATCTTCCCAAGTTTGATATTGATTAGTGATAAATTAATTAATAAAACCAAACATAAACCATTTACTATTCATTTTGAAAAGTTAAATAAGTTCGTTATTAAACATCATGTTGGAATATTTGCATTATTTATTATTTTAATAATTCCAGCATACTTAGCAAATTCTAAAGTAGGGGTATATTATAAAATCGATGAATCGTTACCAGATACTTTAGATAGTATTGTTGCTAATACAGAGTTGAAAGATAAATTTAACATTGTTTCACCGGAGATTATCTTGATTGATAAAGATATGAAGAGTGATGATGTTAATAAAATGGTTGATGAAATAAGGAGTGTTGATGGTATTGATTTAGTATTATCATTTTCTAAGTTAAAGAGTATGGGGTTAACTGAAGATATGCTTCCTAGTGATTTAGTAAAAGTATTTGAAAGTGATAATTATCAAATGATGTTTATTAATTCTACTTATGATATTGCTACTACAGAGCTTAATAATCAAGTAGGGGAGATTAATAATATTATTAAGAAGTATGATAATAAGGCGATACTAGCAGGAGAAGGGCCTTTAATGAAAGACTTAGTTAATACTAGTGATGAAGATTTTAAGAATGTTAATTATTCTTCAATAATTTGTATTTTAATTATTATGGTTATTGTTTTAAAGTCAGTGTCATTACCAATATTACTTATAAGTGCGATAGAATTTGCTATCTTTGTAAATATGGCTATTTCGTACTTTGGTGGTGTTACATTACCATTTGTAGCTCCTATTGTTCTAGGTACTATCCAACTTGGCGCTACTATAGATTATGCTATATTAATGACTACTAACTATATACGTTTGAGAGTCTCAGGTAAAGAAAAGAAAGAGGCAATGTTAGAAACAACTAACTATTGTAGTAATTCAATATTTGTTAGTGGTATGTGTTTCTTTGCAGCTACATTTGGGGTTGGGTTATATAGTGATTTAGAGATGGTTGGTTCTTTATGTACGTTAATATCAAGAGGAGCCATTATCAGTATGATAGTTGTTATATTTGTTTTACCTTCAATATTGTTAATATTTGATAAATTAATTATGAAGACAACTATTAAAAGCAAAGATATGAAAGAAAGTGGAGATATGAAAAATAAAAAATTAAAAGTTGCTTGTAGTATTTTAGTATTATCATTATTAATTCCTATGAATACATATGCTTTATCTAAAGACGAGACTGTGTATACAAAGTTAAATAGTGATGGTAGTATTAAATCAACTATTGTTAATGAACATCTAACTAATGATAGTAAAAAAGATAGGTTAGAAGATATTAGTGATTTAGAAAATATATTAAATATTAATAGTAATCATGATTATATAAAGAGTGGTAATAATATTACTTGGAATAGTAATGGCAGTGATATATTTTATCAAGGTACTTTAAATAAGAGTTTACCAGTTACAACTAATATTACTTATAAGTTAGATGGAAAAGAAATTAGTTTAGATGATCTAATTGGTAAGGAAGGTCATGTTAGTATTACTTTAAAATATACGAATAATGATTTACATGTAGGTAGTGGCAGTAGTAAGAATTATCGTCTTTATACTCCTTTTGTAGTTACAACTGCTACTATTATACCTAATGATAATAATTCTAATATTAAAGTTATTAATGGCAAGGTAGTTAATAATGGATCTAATTATATTGTAGTTGGTTTATCTACTCCGGGGTTATATCAATCTTTAGGGTATAGTGAGTTAAAGTCTTTAGATAAAGTAGAGATATCTTTTGATACTAAGAGATTTGAATTATCAAGTATTTATTCAGTTATTACTCCTAAGTTAATTGAGAGTAGTGATTTAGATATATTTAATAAGTTAGATAGTGTTTATGGTAGTATTAATACTTTACAAAGTTCTATGGATAAGATAGAAGATGGATCAAATAATATTTTAAAGAATTTAGGCACTACTGATGATGGTTCAAAGCAAATTTCTAGTAATTTAAGTGTTGTTGCTTCGAAGTTAAAAGAAATAAGTAGTGGCGCTAGTGATATAAAATCAGGGTTAGAACAGATTTTAAATAGTTTAAAGAGTGCTAAAGCTGGTTTAAATAGTAGTGATAATACAGAAAAAATTAAAGCTATAAAGATGCTTATTGCTAGTAATAAAGATACTATTTCTAAATTAGAAGAGGGTAATAAAAAATTAGCAGTAGCGTATGAAAAATATAATTTAGAAAGTTATGATTATGCTACTTTAGCTACTGCTAATTTAGATTTATATAATTTAAAGTATAGTTATGAAAATAGTTATAAGAGTAATGAAAGTATGATTATGTTACTTACGAAGAATAATGAGGCTTTAAGTACTTCATTAGCTACTTTTAGTCAAACATCTACTCAAATTAATGATTTAATTGATACTTTATGTATTTATTTAGAAAGACTTGAAAGTGGTAGTGAAGTATTAGCAGCTGGTACTAAAGAATTAAGTAAAGGCGTTAGTACATTAAGTAATAAGATGCAAGAGTTATCTAATGGTACTAGTAAGTTATATAATGGTATGAGTACTTTAAATAATGGTATTGAAGAACTTAATAGTAAGGGAATTAATACATTAAGTAATTATGCTAATAATGTTAGTAATTTAACTAATAAGATGGAAGGTTTAGTTGATTTAAGTAATGAATATAGTTCAGTTACTAAGACTTCTAAGGATATAAAGACTAATACGAAGATTATAATGGTTGTAGATGGGGTTAAGGTTAAGGAAGAAAAGACTAATATTAATAGTGTTACTAAGAAAGAAACTATTTGGGATAGAATAATGAATTTATTTAAATAATGTTTCTTTTAAGGAAATTATTGATATAATAAAGAAAATGTGGTAAGATGTATATGAATGAAGGAAACTTCATATAATAAAAATTTTATGATTTTATTATGTTTTAAAGAAAGCAAAAATAAGGCCTAAGATTATAATATTTAAAAGTTTATTTATTATCTCTAAGAGATATAATAGAATAATTTATTAAAGCTTTATGCTTTCTTTTTTTTATGGGTAAAATTTGTTCTTTATTTTTATTTTATTAAAGTTTAGTGGG
>CALBBI010000110.1:0-13597 GCA_937926935.1 uncultured Bacillota bacterium | reverse complement strand
TAAGAACTATATCTGCTCCTGTCATTATGTTTGCAGAGTTTAATACTTTTTCAGCATTATCACTATAAAATTTTTGAAACTCTTCTTGACTCCAATTATATCTTTTTTGAAAAATTCTTTGTGAATTATCTATAATTGTATCTTTTTTATTATTGTCTGTATCATAAATTTCAGTATAAACTCTATATAAATTTTCTGAATCAAATACCACTCCATCTAAATCTAAAGCAATTTTCTTCATAAAAATTCCTCCCTACATCTTTAAATAATTATAACATATTTTTATTTTGAATTACTTTTAAAATATCATATATTTCTTTTGCTTCATCCCATAATTCTTCATACTTAAATTCATATACGTTCCCATCATGTTTATCAGTTATCATTCTTTCAAATTCTTCTATACAGGCATTAATATTATCTTCATTAATTCTATCTTTGATAATATATTTAGCAACATTAATATAGTTTTTATACAATAAAATAACTAAACATTGATAATATGTATTTTCTGGTAAATCAGATTTTTTATAAAAATCTAAAACCATTTCTTCTGTTACTTTTCTAGGATTAGATAAAATAATTTTATTTGTTCTAAAAACTTCATGTGGACAGTTCTTACTAGGACAATCAATCATTTCTGCATCTTCTGGTAATTCAACATCATATATTGTATCGTCTCTATGAATCCATCTTAATATCTTTTCATCAGTTGAAAAGTTAAAACCACCCATTTTAGCAGGATCTAATGTATTAGGATTCAATATTTTAGCAATATTAATTTCATTAAGTTTTAATTCAAATCCACCTGCATAGATTTTGTTCCATCCATTAATCTTATATATTTACGCATAACACCCTTTATTTTCTTACAATCCATTCACCTTTTTTAGTAGCACCAGTTCTTTCAACTAATCCCATATCCATAAGTATTTTTATATTTCTTTGAATAGTCCTAATATTAACATCTAAAAGTCTTGCTAGTGTTTCTTGTGTTATAGTTGGAGAATCTAACATTAATCCAATTATATTGTTTTGTGTTTCAGTTAGATTATTATTTTGAATTTCTTTCTTAGCTGCCTTAAATTTATTTTCATTAAATGGAAATGTAACTCTTATAAAATTAGGAAAGAATTCAAATGATTCTTTATTATAACTTTGTAATATCCTTATTATTCCTGTTCCCATTTGTTCAACTAAATCTAAATCATTAAAGACTTTCATTAATTCTTTGTTTTTAGGTAGTGAGAATCCTTCTAAAAATTCTTCTTTTGTTGTATTATCTTGAATTCCACCATTTGAAGATATTACTAATCTATCACTAAACATTTCAAATTTAGGAGAATATTCATTAGACCAATCATTATGAACTATCGCATTAACAACTGCTTCTCTTACTGCAATATAATTATACATTTTTATTTCTTTTCTTTCTGGATATTCTATTTTTGTAAATGTTTTATTTTCTATTTCTAGTTTATTTAGTATGTTTTTAGTTGCTTTAATAATTGAACAATTACCAAAATCTTCATTTTCAATTAAATTTACTGAATTAGTTCCATCATATTTGCCAAATCTAATTGAAATAGAATTATTATCAGCTAGTAGATAAGCATTATAATTGTATTTACCATCTTCAGTATATAAATCTAATTGTTTTAAAAAGTTATTGTTTATATTAAATCCTTTTTCTTCATAATATATTTTTAATTGACTAAAAGTTAAATCTTGTTTAGGAGATACTATATTTCTTAAAGAGGTTCTAGTTCTCTTACTGACTCTATTATTAATCATATCGTAAGGCATACTTTGTATTGAACTACCAATTCTAATAAAACAACTATCAGGAGTCAAACCCATGCCTTTGATATAATATGGGTCTTCACTACCTTTTGCAATGATTATTTTAATATATTTCTTATTATTTTCTTCTAATACAACTACATCATAAAGTCCTAATGTTGATGGCATAATATTATCTTTTAATCTATCTTTAATAGTTCGTTGTAGTAAATCAATATTACCATTAATTCCAACAATATCACCTTTATCATTAACACCAATATAAATATTACCACCATTAGTATTTAAAAATGATATTACTTCTTCTTCAAACTTATCTGTCAATTTAACTTTAAATTCATTTCTTACATCTTCAATTACATCTAACATAATTTTACCTCCTAATTCTTGTAATCTAATTATACCATGTCGTAAGAAATGTCACAAGAAAATGTCGTGAGAAAACTATTAAATTTCCTTGTATTTTCCTAGCAAAAATTTTTAGTAATATGATTATTTGTCGTAAGAAATGTCACAAGAAAATAAATTTAATTTTTTTCAATAAACCTTCAACAAATTTTGAAGAAAATAAAGACTTTAATAGAATTTTATGATAAAATAATAACTTGAAATTAGCTTGGAACTGTTGTGGTGATGAATAAAATGGCAGAAACGAAAAATAAGGATTATTTAATAAAATATATTGAAGAAAAAATAAAACCCTATACATTATCAGATTTTGAAAAAACAGATGTATCTATTTGGATAAATAAATTTGGATTAGAAAAAGTTATTGAGGCTATAGACATAAGTTATAATAATTATATAGTTATCGGAACAGATGGTAACCCAACATCTCAGTCAGTTGATAATTTTTTAAGTAAAATAGGCGGTATAGCACACAATAATTCTTTGTCTCCAATTGAACAAAAATTAATGCATATAAAAAATATATGTAAATCTAAATTTTCATATTGGAATAATGACAAAGCAACAGTGATGTTAAATAATTATATTAAAGCATTGCGTAAAAACAATTGGACTGATGAACAAATACTTGAAGATTTAAATACGGAAACTATGGATGTGGTTAGGGATAGTAATAATTGGAGTGAATTCAGAGCAGCAATAGAAGGATGGACTAATTCACTATTAAAAGATAATTCTGATTCAAATAGTAAAAGCTTTATTATTAATAATAATCTAAAAATTCAAAAAAATTATAAAATAATAAAAGAAATTGGTTCAGGATCATTTGGAATAACATACTTAGTAATAGATGAAGGATTAGATAAGTATTTTGTTGTAAAAGAGTTTGCTTGTGAAATGATAAAAGAAGAAGATAATAAAAAGTTTTTTAAGAAATTTATAAATGAAATTCAATTTTTATTTGATTTACATCATGAAAATATTGTTAATATTTATGATTATATCATTGATGAAAACAAACATATAGGTTGCTATATTATGGAATTTATAGAAGGGAAAAATATATTAGACTATATAAAAGATAATAGAAAAGAGATGTGTAGCATATTTATACAAGCAATAAAAGTTTTTAACTATTTAGAAGGCAAAAAAATATGTCACAGAGATATAAGAATAAATAATATTTTAGTGACTAATGATGGTATTTTAAAATTAATTGATTTTGGATTTGTTAAATCAATTAATGATAGCACTTCAATCCACTCTGCTACACAGTTAATAACTTATCCTTACGATTGGCCAGAAGAACTTAGAAATAAAAAGCAAAAGTATGATAACAAAACTGAAATATATTTTATTGGACAATTGTTTTTGGATATTATTAGTAAGCTAGGAATTAAAAAATTTAAGTACATTAAAATAATTAAAAAAATGTGTGTGTATGAATATGGTAATCGATATTCTTCTTTTAAAGATATTTTAAACGAAGTTGAAAAAATATAATATATTTTATTGAAATTATCTCAAAAACTGATATAATTTATTTAGTTGATTTAATCCATTTTGGGAGTATAATTTTTCGAATATAAGAAAAGTTAAGGCTCCATTTTTTGAGGTAAAAAGTCCGTATTTTCGGGCTTTTTTTAGTGTCTAATGCCAAAATGTACTGCAAAAATACTGCGAAATATGATTTTAGATATCTGTTATTAGACCAAATGAAGAAAATATTCTTGAAATTCAAGCTTTTTAGGGGATTATAGGACTTACTTAATTTTGAAAAGAGGAGAAAAAGCAATGGAAAATAAGTATTACAAATTAGATGTTAGCAATTTATTTAATTTAGGTTATTATTCGTAAAAAAAGGACCAATATAGTGCTGCAAATATCCATAATGTTTATAGTTTGAATTATTATTATGAAGATAGATATCCTAGTCTTATGAAACATGTTAATAGTTTAGCATATGATAATTATTGGTATAGGGAAAATAATACAGTTTCAAGTAAAGAAAGAGCATTTTATAATATTCCAGATTATATTTTAGTTGAAGCGAGTAAGATAGGATATTTTGAATATTTTGAGGTTCTTACTGGTATTTCGTTTATAGTACCATCGGAAGTTTTCTGCTGGTATGATGAAGAAAAAATGGCAAGAGAAGAAATTACTAAAGAACAACTAATTGAGTTGTTTAATGATGATTACGTTGGTAAGATTTGTAGTTTATTTGATATTCGTGATAAAGAACAAAAAGAAAACTTTAAACAGGATGCTGTAAAAAAATTAACTTTAACAAAAAATAATAAATAATAGAAGTTTATGTAAAAAGTCCCATGGTTATGAGACTTTTTTAGTTTAGTATCTTACATATCTTGGGATAATTATAATAGTTAAAATAAAAAAGACTTAGAAATTATTCTAAGACTTAGTAGGATTATAAGTAACAATAGAGTAGTTATTACCATCTTTGACTAGAGTTACCGCAACATTCTTATCATATCCTAAATCTTTTTGATATTCGACTTTTAAAGTTACATCATAAGAATTAACGGTTGTGTCATTCATTTTATATTTATCAGTACCATAGTTAGTAACTTCAACATTTTTAACACTTGGAAGTTCTTGTTTACGGTCATTATAAGCATTATCTTGAATTAAATTATAGAAGTTATCAATTATCTTTTGAGTATTCATATTACGCTTATCACTATAAAAATATTGAGAACAAGTTACTTCATATTTATTTATTTTTTCTTGAAGAGAGAGTAGGTCGATGACATAAAGTTTGGCAACTTGTTTAACAATTTCTTCTTCGGTAGCGTCCTCATTTTTTGCTAACTCTTTTAAAATTTCAAATTCACTTTTATAATAATCAGAAGCATTATCGTTAATTGCATAACCATATTTTTCGATTGTATTTTCAACTTTACTAACGTTTACTGGTTCATCTTTCTTACGATTCATGCGGCCATAAAAATATAAACCTGTTCCAACTACTAGGAAGAGAGCCACTAACATAAGAGTGGTCTTAATGATATATTTCTTTTTACTAACTTTATTATTATTTAACTTTTTACTCTTTTTTTTCATTATTATTCACCTTTTACTTGATATTTTTTATTTTTTTTGATATTATTAGTTCATGCAGGTGTAGTACAATGGCTAGTATACGACCTTGCCAAGGTTGAGATGGGAGTTCGATCCTCCTCACTTGCTCCATTTGATATTTAAAGTTCCTTAAGGGACTTTTTTAAATTTCTATACCTTACTAATTGATTATAACATAATAAATAGTTAAATCATAGTTAAATTTTAGAAAAAAGAGAAATATAGAATGAGTAAAATTATGACAAATTGTTGTGATTTTAAGTGATTCTAGTTTCTCTTTTTGGGTTTTGTATGTTAAAATGAAATTAAGATAGGAGGAAGAAAATGAGTAATCGAATTATATTAAATGAGACTTCTTACTTTGGATGGAATGCTAGAGAAAATTTAGTACCAGAAATTAAAAGAAGAAGTTTTAAGAAGATACTATTAGTTACTGATGAAACATTAATGAATTGTGGGGTAACTAAGTTAGTAATTGATTGTTTGGATAGGGGGGATATTGATTATAAGATATTTGATAAAGTTAAACCTAATCCAACAATAAGTAATTGTCATGAAGGAATTAAGGTATGTCAAGAATATGGTGCTGATGCAATAGTTTGTGTTGGTGGTGGTAGTGTTATTGATACGGCAAAGTGTATTGGTATTGTTATTGAAAATCCGGAATTTTATGATATTAATTCTTTAGAGGGAGTTGCGGATACTAAGAATAGGTGTTTACCAATTATTGCATTGCCAACTACGGCGGGAACGGCTGCTGAAGTAACAATTAATTATGTTATTACGGATGAGGAAGCTGTAATTAAGAGAGTTTGTGTAGACCCTAATGATATTCCCGTATTGGCAATTATTGATACGGAGTTAATGGCTGGAATGCCTAGAATGACTGCCGCTGCAACAGGGTTAGATGCTTTAACTCATGCTATGGAAGGATATATTACTAAGGCACATTGGGAAATGACTGATATGTTCCATTTAAAGAGTATGGAATTAACTTATAAGTATTTATATGATGCTGTAAATAAAGATAAAACAGCTATTGATAAAATGGGGTTAAGTCAATATATTGCCGGTATGGGATTTTCTAATGTAGGACTTGGTATAGTTCATTCTATGGCTCATCAACTTGGTGCTACTTATGATGTTGCTCATGGTATTGCATGTTCACTATTCTTACCATATGTTTTAGAGTGGAATGGAGTGGTTTGTCCAGAAAGATATAGAGATATGGGATTAGCATTTGGCCTTAATATGGATAATCTAAGTGATATGGAATGTGTTGGTAAGGTCGTTAGTGCTGTAAGAGAGTTAGAAACAAAACTAGGTGTACCACAACATTTAAGTGAACTTAATGTACGTAAGGAAGACTTTGAAGTTTTAGCTAGTAAGGCTTTGAAAGATCCTTGTACTGGGGGAAATCCAAGAGAAGTAAAATTAGAAGATATAATAGAGCTTTTAGAAAAAGCTTATTAGAAAGAAAGTAGGAATAAAATGTTAAAAACTAAGGTTGGCTATAGCCAAAATATTGATGCTTTTAATTCTGGTGTAGAAACTGCTAGAATGGCAAATGTTATTGAAAATCCACAAGTTGGGTTGTTATTTACAAGTTGTGTTCAAGACCAAAATAAGATTATGGAAGGTATTAAGAGTATACTTGGAGATGTTCCGGTAGTTGGTTGTACATCTTCTGCTGCTATTTGTACTCAAGATGGATATCTAAATAAAGAAACTGGATATTCGGGCATGATGTTATTTGGGGGAGATTGTGAGGTCGTAACAGCTGGTTCTAGAAAGACGAATGAAGAACCTAGAGAAATTGGTAGAAGAGTTGCTAAAGAAGCTATTAGTAAGCTTAAGGGAACTGATAAAGAACCAGATTATTTCTTTATGAGTGCTAGTCCAGCTAATGAAGAAGAGTACTTAAAAGGTATTCAAGATGTTATTGGTAATATTCCAGTATTTGGTGGTAGTGCTGCTGATAATACGGTTGAAGGTAAGTGGAGTATTTTAAATAGTGGAGAGGCTTATAGTGATGGTTGTGTTATTGCAATATTCTATACTAATGCTGAAATGAAGAATCTTTATACTGGAGCTTATCATGAAACGGAAAATGTTGGGGTTATTACTAAGGTTGTTAATGGTAGAACACTTGTGGAAATTGATCATGAACCAGCATTAAAGAAATATGCTGAATGGACAGGAAAAGATATAGCATCCTTAATGGGTTCAAATTTATTAACAGAAACTATTTGTGCACCACTTGGTGTTAAAGACCCAATTGGTAAGGTTGTTGCAGTACGTCACCCAATGTTTGCTAATGATGATTTATCAATGAATATTGGGGCTGATTTAGCCGAGAATACAGCAGTTATTCAATTATCTAATACTCCTGAGGGTATATTAATGGCTAATGAAGATACTATTGCTAAGTTAAATGGTTTAATGAATACACCAGTTAATAGTTATTTCTTAGTACATTGTGGTGGTAGAAGATTAGGTCTTGCTTTGTCACAAATTGAAGATAGAATTTATCCAACAGTAAAGAAATCAATTCCTGATAAAGAGTTCTTGATGGTATTTACATTTGGAGAATATGGTGAAGGAGACCATTCTTCTAATACAGTTGGTGGTTTATCACTATCATTTACAGGATTTGGAGAGTAATTATGGCAAAGAATTTAATTGGGGATACTTGGTATGAAGCTTCTGATAGTAGGGTTATTAATATAACTAACCCTGCTACTAATGAGCTTATTGATACTGTACCAGAGTCGACGAAAGAAGACTGCGATAAAGCCGTTATTGAAGCAAGAAAAGCACAAAAAGAATGGGCTAAAGTTCCTATTCATGAACGTGCTAAAAGACTTATGAAGTTTGTTTCTTTGGTAGAAAGAGATAAAGATGCTTTAGCTAAGTTATTATCAGATGAAACTGGTAAACCAATTAGTGAGGCGATTGGGGAGATTGCTAATGTTTCGATTGGTATTCCAGCATTTTGTGAACGTGCTAAACATGAATATGGTCTAGTTATTGAACCTGGACAAGAAATGGGTAATGAGCATACTATTCAATATACAATGCAATACCCTCTTGGAGTTGTCGTAGCTGTTATTCCGTTTAATTTTCCAAGTGATTTGTTTTGTCAAAAGGTTCCTGCAGCATTGCTTATGGGAAATACGGTTATTTTAAAACCTTCAGCTCATAATCCTTTAACTTTAACAAAGTATGTTGAGTTATTACTAGAAGCTGGCATTCCGGGTGGAGTTATTAACTTAATTAATGGTAGTGGCGGATATGCCGTTCAAACTTTAGCAGAAAACCCTGGTGTTAATTTAGTTACTTTAACGGGTTCAACTATTGCGGGTGCTGAGACTATGGCTAAGTGTGCTAAAAATATTACGCATGTAACTTTAGAGTTAGGTGGTAATGATGCCTTTATTTTACATAAAGATGGTGATGTAGATTTAGCTGTTAAGGAAACTTTATGGGGTAGACTTTACAATACTGGTCAAGTTTGTTGTGCTTCTAAACGTTTCTTAATTCATAAAGATGTTAAGGAAGAGTTTGAAAGAAAATTAATTGAGGCAATTAGAAAAGATTATGTTGTTCGTATGCCAAGTAATCCGGAGGCTAAGATTGGCTGCTTGATTAGTGAAGATGCGGCTAAGCGTGTAGAAGAACAAGTTTTGAAGACGGTTAATGAAGGCGCTCGTGTTGTATTTGGTGGCAGACGTAAAGGAGCTTTCTTTGAACCAACAATTCTTGATAATGTAACTAAAGATATGGAAGTAGCTCATGATATGGAAATCTTTGGACCAGTTATTTCGATTATTGAGTATGAAGATATTGAAGAAGCTATTTCTATTGCTAATCAATCAAGTTATGGTTTATGTGGATGTATTATTTCGGAAAATCAGAAAGTATGTCAACATGTTGCTAATGAGTTAGAATGTGGTGGTGTTATTATTAATGGTGCTTCGTTCTTTAGGTCATTTGAGATGCCATTTGGTGGTTGGAAACATTCTGGTATAGGTAATGAAGGGGTTATGAGTACACTTCATGAAATGTCTCGTACAAAGAGTGTTATTTTAAAGAATATTTTATAAATTAAAAACAAGTAAAGGATAGAGAAATCTATCTTTTTTTGACAGCTAATTTACGTAAAAATATGTCAAACTTTGGTACCTTAGAAAAAAGTTTCGTAAAAATGCAAAGAAAAAAAGAAAATCAGGACTTTACCGGTAATAAATATTATTAGAGGGAGAGATTTATGGTGAAGAATCTCTTTTTCTTAGGAAGGAGGTAAACTTCTATGAAAAAGAATCTTAAGAAAAATGATATTTCGGTAATAATTACTGATTTTGTGTTTAAGAAAATGCTTTTGGAAAATACTGGTTTTGCGGCAAAACTTATTTCTTGGATTTGCAAACTCGATTATGAAAAGGTAGTTAATGGTCATTTTATCGATCCAAACCTTTCGGCGAGAAAAGCTTTTGATGTACATCGGGTTGGCGATTTGATTTATAAAATTGATGACAATACTTATGTGGATATTGAAGCATATAATAAGTATTCGAGAAATACGGATTTGAAAAATTTAGACTATCAAAATAGAGCTGTTTCTAGATTTTCAGTGTTGAAAGATAAGCGTGGTAAGAAGGCTTATAATACCAATATCAAAATATACTTCATTGCAATATATGGTAGTTCGTTAAAAAGTATGCCGTTTATAAAATATGATTTTACTTTTAGCCAGGAATTTAATAATAGTCAATTTGTGAAAATTAGCTATGTTTGTCTTGACAAGTTAGAAACTATCAAATATACTAAAGGCAAACAAGAAATGTACGAGTATTTTAAAGCTTTAACTAGGATAAGCGTGAAAGATATTGAAAATATCTTAGAAAATAATCGTGTAGTCAAAAAAGATAAAACATTGAAAGGAGTGTATCAGAGTATGTTAATGTTTTATAAAGAAGATGGAAGTTATGATGTAAAGGCTTTTTATGAGCATAGACTTATTGATGAATATCAAGAAGGTTATGGTGTTGGCGAAGATGTTGGACAGGCCAATGGAATAAAGATTGGCAAGAAGCAAGGTATAAGTATTGGCGAAGCACGCGGTCGTAAAATTGGCTTAAATGAAGGACGTAATCTTGCAATTAAGTCATTGTCACAAAATGGTATGTCTAATGAAACCATAGCAAATGGTTTAAATATTCCAATTGAAAAAGTTGAAGAAATCTTAAACCAAAAAGGATTGAAACTAAAAAGAGTACATTAATGAGTACTTTATTTATGCAAAAATACTGAATTGTCAGTATTTTTTTGGTTGTTTACATAATTTTTTTAATGTATAATATAAAGCACTTTGGAGGGATACAGATGTATCAAAGCGATATCAATTTAAACCTATATAAAATATTTTATGAAGTTGCTATGTGTGAAAGTATATCTAGAGCAGCTAAAAAGTTAATTATTACGCAGTCAGCTGTTAGTAAGGCTATAAAAAAGTTAGAAGAAGATTTAGATACAAGTCTTTTTTATCGTACAACTAAGGGAGTAAAACTAACTGAAAAGGGAGAAGAATTACTTTTTTATGTAAAAGAAGCTTTTAATAACTTAATAACAGCAGAAAGAACTATGGTTGAAAATAATAATCTAACTAAGGGAAAGATTGCTATTGGGGTTCCTTCACAAATAGGGTCATTTTATATTTTTGAAGATATTACTAACTTTCATAAAGAATATCCTAATATAGAAATAACTATTATAAGTAAGACAACTACACAATTACTTAAATTACTTGAACAACATGAAATTGATTTTATTATTGATACATCTCCTATTAATACGAAGAGTAGTGATATTGTAATTAAACCACTTATAGAAGTAGAAAATTGCTTTGTAGTGAATGCTAATTCAAGTTTGAAATATTTAGATATTAAAAGCGTTAAAGACTTAGAAAATTATCCATTAGTGTTACCTATAAGTGGGACAAATAATAGAAGAGAGTTAGACGTAGTATTTGATAAATATAATACGAGGGTGAGTGATGTTATAAATATTCATACTAGTGAAATGATAGTGGGTGCGGTTAAGAAAGATTTGGGAATAGGATATATAATTAAAGATGTAGTTAGAGATAATTTATTAAATAAAGAGTTTATCTTAGTTGATGTTAAAGAAAAACTTCCTAGAACAGAGATTAATTTAGTATATATAGAAAGATATTTAACTATGGTACCAAGATACTTTATTGAAAATTATTTGCATATTGAAATTAAGTAAGTATGAAATATATTCATAGGTGATATGAAAAATTAAGGGGTTCTAAATAAAAATGAGGATGTTATAATCTAAGCCGTGAGGAGAAAAATTATGGAAAGTTTAAAAACAACAGATATAGCTTTATTAGCAAAATCATTTTATTTATTGGGAGATTCTTTAAATCATTGTTATGATTGTAAGTATTGTAGATTAAATGGGGAGAAGTGTGAGGAAAGACATTATGACATATTACCTAGTGAAATAAATCCGGTATTTACTAATATACCAGTAGCAGTTAATTTATTTTATGGAGATCCTTTATTACAAATAGATAATACAATTAATTATTTAAGAAGATTAGAAAGAGCTGGGCATAAGGGACCAGTTGTGATAGTAACGAAGGGGGATTTTTCAAAGTTTCCGGATGTAAGTTTTAATTTAGATTTACATGTAGCATTTTCTACTTTTGGGGTTAATTCTTATTTAGATGGAAGTAGTATGGAGAGATTTGAGAATAATTTAAAACAAATTGAAGTACGTAAGAATAACTATAAGTATTCGATTGAATATAGACCAATAGTATATAATGTTAATGATACTTGTGAGGCGTTTGAAAGAGTATTTACTTTGGCTCAAAAATATAATTTAGCTGTTGGTTACTCAGGGTTACAAGGAAAGCCTGAAAGTGTTGCTATATGGAAAGAGCAAAATATTGATTTAAAACCTTATCCGGGTTATAGTTTTGGTCATAAAAAGATAATTGATGAGAAGGTAGTGGAGTTATTTGAAAAAATGGCTAGACATTATAATGTACCAATATTTAGAAAGACTTCATGTTTATTTTCTTATGTTCATGGTTTAGATAGAGATTATAATGCTCATTATTATAGACCAAATGAAATGGGTTGTAGTAATTGTGTGATGAGAGATAAGTGTATGCAGTTTAAAGAAAGTCTGCCTTTAGAAAAAAGGTTAGATGATATTATTCCTTTTGAATATGAGATTGTGGCTAAGAAGAAACATGAATGTATTTTAAAAAAGAAGGGGATTTGTGAGTATCCAACGGAAGATTGTAGTAATATTAGTGGGAATGTTATTAAGATAAATAAACCAATTACGACGAGTGATGTTAGGGCTATTAAATGGTTAACAGGGTATACGGTTGATGCTAATTTTGTGGAGTCTTATGCTATTAGTGAAGATTGGGTTAAAGATAAGTCTTTAGTATTAAGGAAAAGATAATGAAGATTGGGTTAGATATTGACGGCGTAATATTAGATTTTGAACGAACTATGAGGTGTTATGCTGAGGTTTATGATTTATTGATATTAAGAAAGAATGGGGTTCAAAAAGATACTGAGTTTGATTATTTAAAGAGGTATGATTGGACGCCAGAGGAACGAAAGAATTTTATTAATGATTATTTGGTGTATGCTACTTTGAATAAGACAGCTTTGATGCCGTTAGTTAAAGAAATGTTAGAGTTTTTTGAGATAGAAGGTTATGATTATTGTTTTATAACGGCTAGAGGGTTAATAAAAGAAGAAACTAAGTTAGCAGTAATAGAGGTATTTAAAAGATATGGGATTCCTACGGATAAGATATATTTTGCAGTTCGAGATAAGGTTTCGAAGTGTAGAAAGTTAGGAATTGATTTAATGATAGAAGATAATCCTTTAACATGTAGGGAGTTAGTAAATAATAAGATTAAGACTTTGTATTATAGGGATAAGGATAACTTAGTGTTAGATAATAGTGCTTATTTAAAGGAAGTATCTAATATTGGGGATATTTTAAGATATATTGTTAATCTTAATGGTTATAATAATTCCGTAGATATTTATAAAAAGATTTTGAAAAAATGGTTTTACGTTTAGTAAGACTTTTTTGATTTGTGATGGAGTGTATAGTAAATTAAAAAAAATGTAAAAACATTGTGAAGTGTGATATATTATATATAGGATATGAACTATTGGTTCATAAATAGAAAGAAGGATATTTTATGTTAGGT
>CALBBI010000109.1:0-9621 GCA_937926935.1 uncultured Bacillota bacterium | reverse complement strand
TTTAATCTCATAAGAATCATCAGTTCTTACAATATCAATATTAGCGCAATCTAGATATCCTCCTAAAGGATTAGTAATTTTCTCATTATCTCCATTATCCGGATTTTCCTCAGCTAAATACCCTTCCTCAATTAAAGCCTTAACAGGTATCGTGATAGACTCAACATTATTATCATTCGCGTACTCTAAGGCTTTCGCTTTAATATTATCCATCTTTTGGTCATAATTTTTACTTCTAATATTATTAGATACCGCAATATAAGAAGGTACTGCAATACCAATAATTATCCAAAGAATAACTACAACCATAATAACTTCAATCAACGTAAACCCCTTATTTTTGCTTGCCACCATACAAAACGCCTCACTAGCATATAACTTAATTTTATCATAGCTTTAGAAAAAAAGAAGCATTTTCTACTTCTTTAATTTAATTTTTTTCATTACTTCTTCTATTCCATGAGCACTAAGTATAAAAATACTTGGATGAATTAAATATAAATACCTTGGTTGAATCTCTATAAGTAAGAACACAAAATACGCTACAACCACCATTATTAGAAAGAATAAACTTTCATTATTAATAATATCTTTTCTATTTCTAAATACCCCTAGTATCATCATCGCTATAACAAATAAGAATATATAATGATTAGTTAATGATACTACATTTGCTAAATCATTAAACTTTATTTTGATATTTCCTATATAATATACCCTATCATAAGAACTATCCTTAACATCTATTTTATTAGATAACCACATTCTATCTGTCTTACATAACACCAACCTACCAACATTACTCGGATTTAACCTTTCCTTAATTACTTCTAATTCTTTATCCTTATCATTTAGATATACTTCATCATTGGCATCATAATACCCACAACTATCTCCATTAAAACCTAAAACAAACTTCCATAAAGGATTGGTGTTCTTTAAACCATCTTTATTTACCCCACTCATAATAATCAAGTTTGAGCAAATCATATTTATTCCCATATAACTTACTAGCAAAATCAGAAAGGCCAATACCTCTTTCTTAAAATTATCCTTCTTCAAGTTCAATATCATATATAAAAAATAACTAAATATTACAATTATTCCCTCTGGTCTTAAAACATTACTAAGTCCAATTAAAATACCTGCAATAATAAAATAATAAGGCTTCTTCTTCCTACTAAGTAAGAACACTATTCCTAAATAAGAAAGTATAGTCGCTATATGATGATTAGCAAGCGTCGTACCAAGATATATATTATAAGGATATATCATAAATAAAATAGCAGCTACTCTAGCACTTTCATCTTTAACAAATCTTCTACTAAAATAATAAATTAAAACTACCAACAACGATTCATAAATAATATTAAGTACTTTCAAAAAATAAATATTATTAATTAGTTTTAATAGTAATCCCTCATAAACCACAAAACCACTTTGATAAGGCCACATCATAAAATATGCACTACTATTCCAAGAAAAATCATGGTTAACAAACTGCAAGGCACATTCATACATTAACTTAAAATCTGTTGTTTGGGGAAAATTAAAAACAACTATCGCAGCCAATCTAATTAAGAAACTCACCACTAATAATAAAATCCAAAATCTTTTTACTTTGATTTTTCTCGAAACTAGGAATGCCAATACAATAACCACAATAGCGGGTAAATACATCTTATAAAGTAAGAACACCATTCCTAAAAAACTAAAAACTCCTAAACTAAACCCCATAAATAACTTTTTTAAATCCATTTTCATCTTAACCTACTTTCTTGGAAACGCCTTCAAGTACTCCGCTTTTAAAGCATCCGTTGTTACATGCGTATAAATTCCCGTTGTCGATAAAGAAGCATGTCCTAGTAACTCCTGAACACTTCTAATATCAGCCCCTTCATTTAACATAATCGTCGCAAAAGTATGCCTTAAAACATGCGGTGATATCTTATTTTTCAAAGATGCTTTAAAAGCAATTTCATCAATTACCATTTCCACACCCCCTCTAAGTAGTGGTGTACTCTTATTATTAATTAATAAATAATCACTCTTCTTACCCTTCAAAAGAATATTTCTTTCATATCCAATATACTCTTCCAACAAGTCTTTAGCGTAAGCTCCATAATAAACAATTCGCTCCTTAGAACCCTTACCAAATATTCTAATACTTTGATTACGATAATCAATATCATCTAACTTAATATTACAAAGTTCACTAACGCGCACTCCTGTTGCAAAAAGCATCTCCACAATTAACTTGTTTCTCACGCTTAAAGCATCATCACTTTTAATTGCCTCTAATAATTTCAAAAACTCTTCATAACTTAAAAAGTTCGGTAGCTTCTTCTCTTTCTTAGGATTTTTCATTCCTCTTATCGGATTAGTATCAACATATCCATGAGTAACTAAATAATCAAAATAAGTCCTTAAACTACTCATATTTCTAGAAATACTACTATTCTTTAACTTCAAACTATCTAAGTACTTTAAATAATCTCTCACCACTTCTTTATTGCATTTTCTTACATCAATATTTTGACTATCTAAGTAATCACCAAATCTTTTAATATCTTCATCATAACTATTAATTGTATTCTCCGAGTACTTCTTCTCAACCCTTAAGTACGTTATAAATTTATCTTTCATTAAACCAGCTACTCTCTACCAAAATTATAAAAGAAAAGAATGTCTTTGACAAGACATTACACATTATATACCAAAGTATAAGTAATATTTATTTTCTTATTATCATTAACTAAGATAGATAATTTTATCTTATTTAAAAGCTTACATTCACTATCATATTCATAAGTAACCATAGTATCTTCTAAAGCATTTATCCCTTCACTACTAGAAATATCCGCTAAGTATCTTAAATTAGTATTTTTTAAAGCCTTCGTCATATCGTCTTTCGAAATTATGGCCGTAGTCTCCGTAACATCATTCGCATTACCAAGTAATGTATAAATATATTCGGGATTAGCTTCTTCCTGTGTTTGCAAACTTTGTGTTTGAATTTGATAGATATTATTTCTTAAATCGTACTGTGAAGTCCAAGCGATATCTTCATTTTTATATATTTTAGCGTCTATATTAGCAATATATGATTCATGGTCAATCGTCATTTCATAAGTACCATATGCTACCTTTTCATTGTTACCTTCAATATCAAATTCAATATTTAACTTATAGTTACCTTGATTAGCACTCTTTTCTAACATTTCTTTTAGTTGCTCTTGATAGTTTATTGGTTCAGGTACCTCTTCCGTAGGTTTCTTATTTATTATTTTATAGCTAACTAGAGCTGCTATTACTATTAAAACAACAATAGCAAACCCCATTAACCACCATTTTTTATTATTTTTCTTATCGACAATTATAGTAGACACAAAATTCATCTCCCCATCCTGAATGCTGTCCAGAACATCCTGGAGCACACGTGCTAGTTACACCATTAGCTCTTGTCTTACATATTCCATATACGGCACTACCATGACTCCCTTCTGGATTATTCCAATCTACCCAGCAGTTATTACCGCCGCCTGAACTGCCACCGCCAGAGTTCCCACTTGAAGGTGGAGGACATCCATAAGACTCACTACAGCTTGTTGAATCAGAAACGCCACCACAGCTACCACCTAAATAGCTATCAATTCTAGTACCACCACGAGACTTAGTACCAGACCCGCAGCTACTACTGCAGCCACCCCAGTCCCCCCAGCTAGTCCAAGTTACAGAACAATTTCGATAAACGGTATATGAGCTAGAAGCAGCACTGCTGATATTACCTGCATTATCTTTTGACCAAGCATAGAATGTGGTACTACCGCCATCATACGATCTTCCCGTTCCCATATTTTGAGATACCGAAGAACCACTTTGCCATGAGCATTTATTTACATCCGAACTTGTTTGAACACATATCGAAGCAACCCCAGAATTAGCAATACTAGATGACGAATCTGCTGAACTAACACTAACTTTAGCCGTCGTATTATTGTATCCCGAACTTGTACTAGATACTGATATACTAACTGTTGGACTTGTTTTATCAATTTTAACCGTTTGATCTGACGGACAACTTGTATAATTTCCTACTTTATCATAAACAATGCCAGGGCTTTCTTTGGAAGAATTTATTTCGGTAGTATAATTTTTTGATATATTAGATACACATCCAGAATCAGAATCACTACAAGTACCAGTTATAGTACGAGAAGTATTCGTCCAATTACCATTACCACCACTAGATACACAAGTAGGAGGAGTTTTATCAACATAAGTATTAACAATTTGCGAGCAATTAGTTTTATTCCCAATATTATCTTCAATAGTCCAATTAATAGTCTTAGTTTTAGCGGTATAATTAATAGTCTCCGTTTTATCTAATGTCTTACATCCTGTACCAGTATCATTTTGACAACCATATGTTATCGTAAAATCTGTCTGTGTCCAGTTAGTCTTACCAACAGCATACTTACAAACTGGCCCTGTTTTATCAATACCACTTACTTCAATTTGATAACCATTTGATATATTACCAGCCTTATCAATAGCATAAACATAATAAGTTCCAACATCTAACTCAGCCTTCGTATAATCTTGATTATCATCATTTGTATACCCTCTATTAAAGGCATTCTTATCTGGTTTTGTTGTATCTGTTGTGACATAAAACTTATCAATTCCAGAACCACTTCCATCCGAACCACTTAATTGAACATCTTTCGTATTATTTTTTGTCCATGCACTAGACACACTAGCACTTGCTGTAGGAATTTCTCTATCTATTTTTACGCTAGCCTTTTGACTAACATACCCATTATTCGTATTAATACTAAAAGTATATTCCGTATCTAAAAATACTAAAGCATCAACCACAATAACATTAGCATACTCCGCTGGATCATTAATCTCATTAACACTATAAGCAATCTTCCCCCTCTTATTAGTAGTCGAAGTTCCATGAACCCAAATTGAGTCATTTAATGCTCCCGACACATTACTAACATTCGCCATAAGGATTACTTTATCACTATTAGTCCAATTAACATTACCATTCGTCCCAAGCTTATTTCCAACTTGATTATCACGATACTCATAAACATCAATTAAAATCTTACTCGTATTAACTAACCCTGAAGTACTACAAGAAATACTATCAATAACTTCTACTTTATAAGAATCACCTTCTCTAGTAATATTGACATTTTGACAATCTAAATATCCTCCCAAAGGATTCATAATTTTTTCATTATCATTACCATCAGGATTTTCCTCAGCTAAATACCCTTCTTCAATCAAAACTTTAACTGGTATCGTAATATTTTCGACATTATAATCACTAGCATACTCTAATGCCTTAGCCTTTATATTATCAACCTTTTGTTCATAATTTTTAGTCTTTATATTATTAGATATAGCTATATAAGAAGGTACTGCAATACCAATAATTATGCCTAGTATCACGACAACCATAATAACTTCAACTAATGTAAAGCCTTTATTTTTCATCATAAAATTCCTACTCTCATACTCAATATTCTATCATTTATTAAACCAAAATAAAAGAGCATTTTTTCTAAAACACTCTTATCTTCTACCTTTACCATTATCTGGTTTTGTTGGGCCTAAAAAATCATCAATAATAATACTTTCTGGAACCCCATCTGGATACATAGCTTCTAAATCTCTCCGATTTACTATTTCGGGTTCTCTATAAAACTCATCATCAGAATCTTTTCTTTTTTCTAAAGCTCTCATTTCCTGCAACTGGCTCAATCTAAGATCATATTTTGCCTTAGCATATTCATTTTCAATCACGTTTGGCGGCAATTTACTAACTTTAGCAACATTCCAATGACGATATTGACAAATAAAATGCACCATTTGCTCTAATATTTCTTCCACAAAAACCACCTCATGCCCTAATTATCGCATATATTTTTTGATTTTTAAAGTCCTATTTAAACAAATTACCAATCACCTTAAAAAAATCACTAACACCACCATCCATAAATTTATCTAACCCAGTAGAAATCTTATTGCCAATTCTCGATACCGGCGACGAATAATCCACATACTCCTTAGTAATATAATCCTTAATGTTTATCTCCTTACCCAAAGCCACATCTTCTTCAAAATCCTCTAGTTTCTCTTGCGTAATCACACTTTTCTTCGTTACCTGAGACTCATAATACCCACTAAGTTCAGCAATATAAAGTGCCAAAAAGATAAGAAAAGATACTCCTAGTAATTGAAAAAATAAATTATTATTTTTCTTTTTGTTCATTCTAACTCCCCTAAGTAATCTTTAAGTACCCTTGCTATTACCTCAATCGTATTAGCAACTTCCTCTATAGTATTATATTGACCACCTACCTCAATTAGAATTGCCTTACTACTAAAATCTTGATTATATATGCCATTTACTCCCGGCCCCTCTTTTTGATATATACCTCTACTTAAAGTACTATCAAACTGGCTTATTAACTCATTTAACCTTGTTGCCAAATCTAAATTTTTTTGATAATTTTCATGTTCTAACCCCACTAAAAACATTACCTTAGCATAACTCTTCCCGTTAATCACCGTTGTCGTCTTATCCTTACCTACCGAATCTCTATGTAAATCAATAAAATACTCGATACTAGGATTATTTTTAGATACCTCCTCTAAGTACACCCTACTAGCGTTATACGAATACCTATAATTCCACCCATTTTTATCTAAAACATCCTTTATTTTTCTTTTCTCAACTACCGACTCAATCCCTAAATCTTTCAACCTCTCCTGAAAATAATAACTAGCCAACTTAACATCCGGCACAATATTATAAGGATTTAAATAAGAATTATAATAAGCTTCCTCATCATGGGTATTATATATATAGATTAAAGGTTCATTACTCTTTACTTCTTCCTCATTATTTACTAAAGAAATATTTTCAATATCTAAAGGACTTTTCAAAATACTTTTACTGATTTGATTATTAAACCCAGTCTTTAACAAGTAGTCGATGTAATTACTAGGGTCCAATACCTGAGTCACTTTTTTCCTTAAAACATTTATCGTTACCGAAAAAGAAGCCAGTCCCACCAAAATAAAACTTAAAACCTTTAACTTTCTAAACTTACGTTTTCCCTTAAATCTCTTTTTCATAATATCACATTCTAAGTAATATCATATATTTCCTAAAAACATTGTCACATTATAGCCTTCATTAAACTTTTAGCTAATATCTCACTTGTAGTCTCTAGTACCTCCAAAATATTATAATCGGTATAATAATTTTTCTTCACTTTCCATAACAATGGTACCCCAATAAATATCAAAGGTATCTTAAACGTTTCATAACTTATATTTTTATTAATACTTAAATTAGCCGATGGTATTATCCCACAATCATTTATCTCAATTGCTCTATTTAATACACTAGCATTCTTACTACATAAAGAATCAATAATAATTATCATACTAGGTTTCTCCTTATTAACTAATGCCTTAATTAACTCAAAAGAATTTATCCCCGTATTATTAACCACATTAGGATTAAATAAAATAACTTTAGGTATTGTTAAGAAGTTATATTGATTAGTAGCAATCATTTTATTAGTTACCTTAATCCCTAAAGTATCTCCTAGTACATTGGGATTTCCTAACCCTATAACTAATATCTTTCTTAAATCTTTATCTTTAAAAAACTTTTTCAAAGTTTTATTTAAAACACCCTCTAAAACCAAAGCCTTCTTCTGCAAATACTCTAAAGAATAATTTACCACTAAGTAATGTCCCTTAGAATACTGTTTAATTCTCTTATCTAAGTTTATTTCATCAACCCTTATTCCTTTCGTATTAGTACTAATTACATTCATACTTTTTTGTGCATCAATAATACATTTTTGCATATTCTTCACCCTTAGTATTATGTAAAACATCTAAAAAATAATTCTAATATTTTAACAAAGTACCAAAAACTAGTAGGAATATTTGCAATAACCCTTGAAAAAAGCCAATAAATTTGATAAAATCATAGACGTATCTAAAGGAAGGAGTAAGTATTAATGGCTAATATTAAAAGTTCTAAAAAAGCAATTAAACAAATAGCTAAGACAACTCAAAATAATCATGAATTAAAAGCAAGAGTTAAAAATTCTATTAGAAATGCTGAAAAAGCAATTGCTGCTAAAAATAAAGAAGAAGCAATTTCTTTAGTTAAAGAAGTACAAGTAAATATTGATAAAGCCCAAGCAAAAGGTTTAGTTAAAAAGAACACTGCTGCTAGACAAAAATCAAGATTAAATAAAAAAGTAAAAGAATTGAACTAAGACTTGGTTCGGTTCTTTTTTTATGATAAAATTGTTATGGTGAATCATATGAAATTAAAAAAATTAATCTTTCCCATAATTCTTGTGGGCTTAATAATTTTAGAAGTTTGTTACTTAGACAAAATAACATCCTGGGCTTCCAAAATAATAAATAATCATCATGATATCGTAATAGCACCCTCTAATGAATATTACAAAGACTATGATTTTATGTTTGTAAAAAGAAGTACTGATTATACTCCCTATAGTTATAATGATTTATTAAATATTTTTTATAGCATTATCAATAATGGTTGGGACGAATTTACTTTCTATTGTCCTGAAGAATATGAAAATTGTATTAACGATGTTAAAAATATTTCTAGTCAAGAGGTTTTACTAACAGAAATAAATAATTATGCTAACCCCTTTAACTCCTTCACGACCGTTCATACAACATACGACGAAACCGGAGAAATCAACGTTAATCTAACTAAGGTTTATTCTAAAGACCAAATCAAAGAAATCAATGCTTTATTAGATAAAATTATGGAACAAAATATTAACGATAGTATGACTTTAGAAGAAAAAATCACAGCCTTACATGATTATATAATTGATAATACTCAGTACGATATCGAAAAAAATAATACCGGCATTAGTAATTATGAATCAAATACTGCTTATGGTGCTCTAACTAGTCATTACGCAACTTGTAATGGTTATGCCGATACTATGGCTCTTCTATTAGACCGATTAGGAGTCAAAAACTATCGTATTGCTTCCGATAATCACATTTGGAATGCTGTCTATATCAATGATACTTGGTTACATCTTGACCTTACCTGGGATGACCCTGTTAGTGAAGATGGTGTAAATTACTTATATCATAAATATTTTCTTATTAATAATGAACAATTAAGAGGCGAAGATAAAGATTTAACTGACCATATCTTTGATTCCAGTGTTTATTTAGAGTTTAAAGACTAGTCTTAGTCTTTTTTGTTTACATATATTTTGTAAAGTTGAAAATTTTTTTAATTTGTGAGTTTTTGAATTTTTGCAAAAAATCTTTGCAATTTTTAAATTTTAGAGCCAAATTTGCGTTTGAAACGCGTTTTTGCTGCAGAATTTCGCATTTTTGTGTTTTTGACTTTTATTTTTTTTCCTGTAAGATACATGAGCAAAGGAGAAAATAACATGAAAAATTTAACTTCACTAACTCATGATAAAGCTTTTAAAGCTATTGCTAAGGAATGCCCAGAATTCTTTTATAACTTGCTACATTTAATTACTGGAATAGATATAAAAAGAA
>CALBBI010000108.1:0-2782 GCA_937926935.1 uncultured Bacillota bacterium | reverse complement strand
TTTCATTTTATACCTCCTAAATATGTAATTATATTTTATCATACAATTAAAGAAATTTATTAATTTTAATTGAAATATAATGATTTTATAGATAAGCTATAAATTGACTTTGAAATAGCTGTTAAATATTTTAATTTATTTATTAAAATTTATGATATTATTATAATAGGTGAAGTATAGTATGAATAATGAGGAGTTTTTGTATAAGTTAAAGAATAAGGAATATATTTCTAATAGATTATTTCATACTATAGATAAATCTTTAATACCTAGTGATTTTAACTTAGATAAATATAATGATAATGTGTTAGATACTTACTTAGTAAAATATGATGAGTATTTTGATAATTGTTTTAAGGAATTAGATAAAAAGATACTTCTTGATACCGACCAAAAAAGAGCTGTTTTAGCTGATGAAGATAGTTTATTAATTCTAGCAGGAGCGGGAACTGGTAAAACCACAACATTAAGTGCTAAAGTTAAATATTTAGTAGATATAAAACATGTAGACCTTAGTAAAATACTGGTTATGAGTTATACCAAGAAAGCAACATTAGAATTACAAAAAAGACTACAAGATGATTTGGATATAAATTGTGATGTTACGACATTTCACTCTTTGGGATATAGATATATTAGAAAGATATTTGATACTCATAAATGTTATATTGTTGATAATAATACGAAAGATAAAATATTTTTTGACTATTTTACTAACCTTTTTCAAGATAAAGCAATAATTTTAGAAATGATGACGGCATTTAAAGATATTCCGGGTACGGAATGGTTATTTAGTCAATATTTTAAAGAAAATTATGATAAATTTGATACATATCATGGTTTTTTAGAAGGTTATAAGCAGAAGAGATTAGAAGAAATAGATAAATTATGGGCTTATGTTTATGGAGTTTTAGAAAATTCATATAGTCAAGAATTAATATATACTTTGAAACAGGAATTAGTTAAGTCAGTTGGAGAAGCAAAGATTGCTAATTATTTATTTATGCATTATATACCATATAGTTATGAGAAAATATATGAGGAAGTAATGGAAGATAATAAGATATATCGTCCTGATTTTACGGTGTATATAGGAGAAACTAAGGTATATATTGAGTATTTTGGGTTAGATGGTGATTATAGTACTAAGGAGTTAAGAAAATATCAAGAGTTAACAAAAAAGAAGATAGCGTATCATAATGCTAAACATAATAAATTTATTGCCGTGTATAAAGAGAATTTAGACCACTTGGATAGTTTTATGTATAGACAATTTAAGAACTTAGGTTTTAAGGTACCAACAAGAAAAAGTAATGAGAGATTATTTAATGATATTATGGATAGACGTCCTTTATCTCAAATTTTTCCTTTAAAAGACTTATTTTACAATGTTATAAATGCAATAAAATCCTCAGCTCATAGAGAAGACTTTAATAGTTATGCTTTAAGTATTATAAATAATATGAAAGAAGAACATAGAACATTGGCAATGGTGCAATATAAATACATTAAGGCATTCTATTTGTACTATCAAAAGAGGATATTTGGGGAGAATGATTATGGGTTTGATTTCCCTGATATGATATATTATGCTAATAAGTACTTAGATAAAATTAAAGTAGAAGATAAGTATGATTATATTGTTGTTGATGAATATCAGGATATTTCACAAGATAGATATGAGTTAATTCAAAATATTGCTAATGAAAATAAATCTAAGATAGTGGCTTTTGGCGATGATTGGCAGTCTATTTATTCTTTTAATGGTTCGAAGATAAATTATATTTATGATTTTAATAAGTATTTTCCTAATGCTAAGTTAATGACTATATGTAAGACTTATCGTAATAGTAAGGAAATAGTTGATTATTCAAAGAGTTTTATTATGAAAAATAAGAAACAAATTAATAAAGATTTAGTGGCAACGAAGAGTTTAAAAGATTCTGTGAAGTTTGTTTTATATGACGATTTAGATGAAGTTACGAAATTAAAAAAAGTGATTTTGGATATATATTCGAAGAATAAGGATAGTAAGATTTTAATATTAGGACGTACTAATCGAGTTATTAATGAGTTATATAATGATAATGATCTTATTGATTCTATGGGGACAAAGCTTGTATATAAAGGATATAATGAAATTAAGATTGATGCAATGACTATTCATAAGTCGAAGGGGTTAACGTATGATGAGGTTATTTTGCTAGGACTTACAAATGGGTTCCCTAATAATAAAAAAGGATTTTGGATGTTAAATGTTTTTCGTAATGAAGAAGTTAATGAAGGCATTGCTTTTGCAGAAGAACGAAGGGTATTTTATGTAGCAATGACTAGGACTTTAAATCATTTGTATATGTTTGTACCGCAAGATGTGGCAAAAAGAAGTCCTTATATAAAAGAAATATGTGAAATTATGGCAAATAAGGCTGTGGATAAGTAGAAAAGTATCCACAGTTTTTTAGTTTAAAAAAGCCTATCCTTTTTTAGGATGGCTGGTCTTAGTATTTTTATTAGATTTTTTATGATTAGAGGTTTTACTAGAAGTCTTTTTAGATTGAGGTTCCTTAGTATTTGATTGTATCTTAAGAGTAACTTCTTTTTTTATTATTTTTTCAGGTTCCTCTTTTTCCTCTAACTCCATGACATTATCATTTATTGGTTCTTCTAACTTGGGTTCATTTAAGATAGGTTCAGGAATATCTTGAGGTGCTTCAAATAACATTTCTGCTTCATTAACTTTGAAAGCATAATATAAAATAATATTACTGATTATTATGGTTAC
>CALBBI010000107.1:0-1073 GCA_937926935.1 uncultured Bacillota bacterium | reverse complement strand
CAATAGAGATAGTGCCTTCTTCTATGCCTTCTTCTTTTCCATTCTCTAGTCCAGTTTGATAGTCCATGAAAGCATTGTCTTCTTCTCTTGTACACCAGCCTTTATAGTATTCGTCTTCACTCATATTGCTAAGTATCTCACTGAAATCTTTCATATTTTTATCACCACCATTTTTAATTATTTTTTCTCTTTCATCTTTATCACCAATTATCATTGATAAGTATAAAAATAATTTGTCCTTAGTAGTTCCATTATAACATTTCTCTAGTATCTTTTCCATATTAAAATCAACCATTTCAACATTAGCAACTGCTTTAACATTATCGTCTGACTGCATATAATATCTTTTCATTAAATCTTTAAAATTACATTTTCTATTTATGTTTAGCTGACAATAATATGTTGCTAGGTGATATTTATCACCTATATAATAATCATTACTATATTGAGCCATTAAATATGAAAAGTTTCTTTCTCTTATAACATCATTATAAATATTATTTACTTCTACAAATATTCTTTGATTATTACATTTTACGAATAAATCTACATTCTTACCTCTTATATAAACATTAGGTACTTTTAGTTCTGGATTTAATATTTCAAGTTCGTCTACTTTTTCACCTAGTACTTCTTCTATTATCCCTTTCATTAAATTTAAGCCACTTTCTGTTTTCATTATATTTTTAAACATCTTATCACTCATGGCAGTTATTTCTTTTTCTTTAATCATAAAACCTCCCTCTAATATTATTATTAGTGAAAAGTTTACAAAACACTTCTTTTTATTAAAATTTTCTTCAAAAATTTAAAAAGCCATATTGTTACATATGACTTATAATTGCATTATCCCAATCGGAAAGCTGGCGCGACACCGTATGAATCAGAAGCATTGGCGTTATCCAAACCTCCGTTACTGATAACAGCAAAAAAATTGTGCAAAGTCTCAAAATTAGCCGCGCGAAGCCACCATGAAGAAGCACTAGTTCCGTTTTTCTTTATTGCTCCACTATAATTACCAGTTGTTACTCCTATACTTGTATAATAATCTAATGTTCTTGTTAAATCTTTTG
>CALBBI010000106.1:0-7774 GCA_937926935.1 uncultured Bacillota bacterium | reverse complement strand
CGTAAAAATAAATATACAAAAAGCCTTAAATATGCTATAGTATAACTTAAAAGAAAGCGGGACAGTTATGCTAATAAAAGAGATTAGAAAAGAAAAAGTTGAATATATAAAAGTATGGGATATGAAAAAATTAACCAAAGAAGAAAGTAAAATACTTGAATCTTTTAACAAAGCAATAGTGTATGAACTAAAAGACACTAATTTTTTCTTCGGCAATTATAAAGATAACGCTATTTGCTTAACTAAAAACAATAATTATTACGAAGTATGTCTTGGCTTTGATAAATATCGTCATTACGTTTTAGTATATAATAATCTCATGGAAGCTTGCCTTAAAGCATTAGAACTATCCTTAATAAGCAGAGTAGAAGACGACGAGATTAAATCAACGGCTAAACGTGCCTTAACTAGAAAGCCAAACCATGAAAACTAACATTTTAATGGAAGAACATGCTCCCACAATTTCCCAAGACGATCAAATAAAGTACCTAAAACTAGCCCAACAAAATAACAAAGAAGCTCAAGAAATACTAATCAAAAGCAATATCAAACTAATAATGCATAGCTTAAATAAGAAAAATCTTTCTAAGAACTATGAGTACGAAGACCTAGTATCTGTTGGTGCCATCGGCTTATACAAAGCAATCATGAACTTCAATATTACCAGCAACATTAAATTCAGTACCTTTGCCATAAAATGCATCGATAACAGCATCTATGATTATTTTAAGAAAAGTACCAAAAGCATAACTCCTAGTATTTTCTTAGATGCTCCCGTAGACGATTCTTCCTATAACACGCTAAAAGACATAATGCCTGCTGATACTAACATAATGTTTGATTACGAACTAAAAGAAGAATATCAAATTATTAATAAACTTGTACCTAAATTAAATAAAAATGAACAATACGTAATAAATCACTTTTATGGTTTTAATGGTTGTAAAATGCTAACGCAAAAAGAAATTGCCCAAAAATTAAAAGTTTCACCACAAAGAATAACCCGTATCTTGGCAACCGCCCTAAGAAAACTTCGTAATTATCTATACCAAGAATATGGACTTGAACCAAGCTACTCAAAACCAACAACTAGAAAACGTACTAAAAAACAAAATTGTCAGTAACCCAAAAGTTTGATATACTATAAAAGAAAGAAGGACTTATAATATGCAATATATAAAAATCAAAAACGCCAGTAACATTATTACTAAATCACCATACCTAGTAACTAACCCTGAAGAAAATAAAAATAAATGGTCTAAAGTATTTAATAACAATAAACCTATCTGTATCGAAATTGGCATGGGTAGGGGGGATTTCATAATCGGTATGGCTAAAAAATACCCTAATATCAATTTTATTGGTATTGAAATAAATGAATCCCAAATGGTTAATGCTGTTAAATTACTTGAAGGTCAAAAACTTTCTAACTTAAAACTAATTTGCATGGATGCCACTAACTTAGCTGATGTCTTTGGTAAAGAAATAGATACTATCTATCTAACATTCCCTGAACCATGGCCTAAGAAAAAAGATATTCGCCGTCGTCTAACTCATGAAGTTTATCTAAGAATCTATGATCGAATATTTAAGAAAAATAAACACATTATCTTAAAAACTGACAATAAAGGATACTTTGCCCATTCCTTAGAATACTTATCTCAATACTGGTATTCCTTTGAACGCGTAAGCCTTGATTTACATCATGACGAAGACCCAATTGAAAATGTTTTAACTAACTATGAAAAACAATATATCAAAGAAAATCGACCTATTTATTACGTTGATGCAAGATTTGATAATTAAACCATACTTCGACAAAGAATGACACCCCAGTAGTGTTATTCTTTTTTTGGAGATGAATTTATATGAAAAAAACGTTATTTTTTATTTTAAGCTTACTATGCAACATTAACCTTGTAAGTGCTAAAGAAAAGGGTAAACTTGATATCTATTATATTGATACCTTTGGTGATTTTCTAAGTGAAAAAGTTACTATCGAAGACGAAATAGGAGCTTCTTTTAACATAAGCCCTATAGAAATAGACGGCTACTCTCTAGTCCGCGTTGACGGCACTGAATCGGGTACTTTCCAAGAAAATCCCCAAGAACTATACTACATGTATGATTTAAATGAATATCTACAAGCTGATAATGTTCTAACTGGTATTGAAAAATTTCCTGACCTTAATCTTTACACCTTAGGTTTCCTAGTACTTATATTAATAATTTTAAGGACTATCTTATGAAAAAGAAAATAACTATCTTACTAATTCTTCTTGATATAATTCTTATCTTAATAAATGTTGCTAGTATAGGTGTAAGCTACCAAGACAATAAAAAATATCTTTCTAGTATTGAAGTAGTCTATGATAATAATTTAAACAGTACTAACTCTAAACCTAATGATATCGTTGGAACCATATCTTTTTCTAAAAGCTATTACTTAGTTCAAGGTCATGATAACATCTTCTATCAAAACCATGGCCCTAATAAAGAAGAAAACAATTATGGTTCCATTTTTATTGACTATCGCTGTAACTTATTAGAAGATGGTGCTTGTTATATCTATTCCCATAGTTCTAACTCCTATGACTTACCCTTTAATGAACTCTTAAAGTACCAAGATATTAATTACTTTAATAACCATAAATACATCAAGATATCATATTTTAATCATGAACTTTTATACGAAGTAGTGGCTATAGCCTCTAACTATGAAGACTACCAAGGACCATATTTATACCTTCAAACCTGTAAACTAGATAAAACTGGCCTGATTATTTTAGTCCTAAAAAGACTTAAGTAATTGTACTTCTAATATTTTTTTGCTATACTATTAGTGTTAGGTAGGTAATATTATGATAACTGATTTAAATCCCAATAGAGGTCAAAATCCCAATGAAACATATGGTAAAAGAGGCAAAAGAACTTATGATGTCCATACAGCTGCTGCTTTAGCCGAAAATAGTGTTAAAAGCAACGGGGCCCAAACTATTCACAACGTTCGCCCTCAAAGAAAACAACTAAAAATAGGAGACTATATAGCAATAGGTTTAACTGGCCTTGGAGCAATAGCAATCCTAGGCGTAACCTTCAAAGACGTCATTATAAGGAAAATTGAACTAAACAAAGCCAATCGCTATATGCATGAAGAAATGATTGATGTCTTAGAAGAAAATGCCTGTGGCTTAATCGCTACTCCTAAATCAATCGGCATTACCTCAACTGAAAAAGAAATCTTAGACGGCGTTGCTCAAAGTTTAGAAGATAGAGGTTTCACCGAAGACGAAATGTACTATGCCATATACGCAACCTGTAGAGAAGAAGATTTAGCAAAAATGGTTTGCAATGGTGGTTATGATGGCATTAGAGGATACATGGAAGATAAACATTTTATCCAAGATTATCAAGTATCTTACAACATGTTTGAAAATAACGTTGAAGTAGGCTATGTTGAAAACGTAAATAAACTAAAGAACGAAAAATTAGAAAATGAAAATACTCTAAGTACGGAAGAAAGTGGCAGGGCTCTATAATGATAAACGTTGAATTTTACCCTATAGACCATAAAATATATTTAGTCTTACAACGCAAAAACTACAATAATGTAAGCTATGTCTTTCTAGGTAATGAAATGGATAACACGGACTTCATGATTAGAAAAGAAATTAATGGTAATCTAGAACCCTTAGAAACTATGGACGAATTATATAAAGTAGCACCTTTATTCATAAATTAGGGTGCTTTTTTCATTTGTTTTTGCTATAATTTTAAGTAGGAGAGGAGTTTATATTTTATATGAAATTTACAAATTTAGAAGTTAGAAATGTTAAAACTAAAAATCGCAACAACGTTATAATTGGTATTTTTTTCGTTATTATAGGACTAGCTATATTACTTTGGGGGAGTATTAAAGAAGATAGTGCTTATGAACAAGCTTTAGATATGAATACTATAATCGAAAATAGTAATGACCCAGAAGAACACCCAACTTATATTAATGTTCAAAGTAAGCCTTATTTATTCGCTGTAAGCAACGATACGACTGATGCTTATTATATCGTAAGTGACGATAAGTATATGTATATTGCCTATTTAAGTAAAGATACTTTCAATAAGTTAAATGTTGATAGTATCGAATCTAACCCGGTAAGATTACAAGGCGTTACGAAAACTATCACGAGTGACATCAAATCTCTTGCTCTAGATACCCTAAATGAATACCGCAACGAAGATAATCAAATTGCCGCTAGCGACTTTGCGTCTTACTTTGGTACTATTTATCTGGATACAGTTAATACCGATACCATGCCAGCACTTCAACTGATTATAGGCTTTATCTTTATTCTAGTAGGTCTTTTAATGACTATTATCTATTTAATTAAAGGTATTAGATTTAATCTTGCTCTAAAAAGACTATCTAGTGACGAAATATCTCTATTAGATAATGAAATGAATTCTAAAGAATCATTCTTCTATGAACGTGCTAAACTTTATTTAACACCTAATTATTGTATTAACTTAGATGGTACTTTTAAAGCCATAAAATATAGTGATATCATTTGGATGTATTCTATTACGCAAAGAGTTAATTTTATTAAAACATCAAATAGTATCATGATAGCAACCCCTACTAAGAAATATAATATTGCATCCCTAGATACCTTAACTCGCGCTAGTAAAGAAATATATGAAGAAATATATAAAACAATTCTAAGTAAAAATGATACTATGTTAGTAGGATACTCCAAGTCATCAATCAAAAAATATAAAGAAATAACTAAGGAAAATGCCTAAATACCTGTAAAGCTGTGTCAAACTATAGTCAAAATAGACATGACATTTTACATAAAAGCTAAGAAATTACGAAAATTCTTAGTTTTTTCTTGATTTTAAAAGCAAAGATATGCTAACCTTTAATATGTAAGGACAATAAGCCTTATACCCAAATTATTTTATTAAATAGAGAGAGGATGTATTAATTATGGGAAAAACTGAATTAGTTGAATTAATTGCTGCTAAAGCTGGATTAACAAAAGCTGACGCTGCTAGAGCATTAGATGCTTGCTTAGAAGGAATTGTTGAAGGACTTAAAAAAGAAGGAAAAGTTTCATTAGTAGGATTTGGAACATTCTCAGCTAAAGAAAGAGCTGCTAGAGAAGGTATCAACCCATTAACTAAAGAACCATTAAAAATTCCTGCTAAAACTGTTGCTTCATTCAAAGCTGGAAGCAAACTAAAAGACGCTTTAAACTAATAAAAGTGTAAACTAAGATGCCAAGTTGCATCTTTTTTTGCACTTTTTTCAAAAAAGTTATTAGAAAAAAAAGAAAATCAAGGGTATACCGGTAATATATATAATTGAGAGGAGGTAAAAAATCCACCATTACTTCATCTTAAAAGAATAATCATGGGTTAACAAAAATAAAACGAACGAACGTATCAAAATTTATTGACATACAAAAATTTGTTTGGTACAATCTAGTAGTAAGTAGGAGGTTATCATGAAAATTACAAAAGAAGAAAAGGATAAAGATAAGGCGTTGGAACAAGTACTAGCCGATATTGAAAAACAATTCGGTAAAGGTGCAATTATGAAACTAGGTGGTGAAGAACACCTAAATATTGAAGTTACTCCTAGTGGCTCATTATCATTGGATATAGCTTTAGGAGTAGGTGGATACCCTAAAGGAAGAATAATTGAAATCTATGGCCCAGAATCAAGCGGTAAAACAACCTTTGCCCTTCAAGCTATTGCTGAAGTACAAAAACGTGGCGGACGTGCAGCTTTTATTGATGCGGAACACGCCCTAGACCCAGTGTATGCGAAAAACTTAGGCGTTAATATTAATGAATTATTATTAAGCCAACCTGATACTGGTGAACAAGCTCTAGAAATTTGTGAAGCTTTAGTCCGTAGTGAAGCTGTTAACATCGTTGTCATTGACTCCGTAGCAGCCCTTGTACCTCAAGCTGAAATCGAAGGCGAAATGGGAGATTCTCATGTTGGTCTGCAAGCTAGACTTATGTCACAAGCCCTAAGAAAACTATCAGGAACTATTAACAAAACCAAAACTACCGCCATATTTATTAACCAATTAAGAGAAAAAGTAGGCGTTATGTTTGGTAATCCGGAAACAACTCCTGGTGGCAGGGCTTTGAAATTCTATTCGAGTGTTCGTCTAGATATTAGAAGAGCTGAACAAATTAAAGATGGCGATAAAATCGTTGGTAATCGAACTAACATCAAAGTCGTTAAAAACAAAGTCGCTCCACCATTTAAAACTGCATCAGTTGATATCATGTATGGTAGCGGTATCTCTCATGAAGGAGAATTAGTTGACTTAGCTAGCGATATCGATATTATTGAAAAAAGTGGTGCGTGGTACTCATATAATGGCGAAAAAATTGGCCAAGGTAAAGAAAATGCCAAAGCTTACTTAAGAAACAATCCTGAGTTTGCTAACCAAATCGAAGAACAAATCAGAGAACATTATAACTTCAATGATGTCAAGAATAAGAAAAAAGAGAAAGAAACTAAAGAAAAATAGTTTCTTTTTCCTTAATTTATGCTAAAATAATTTAGTGTTAAGAAAAGGGGGATAAGTGTGTTAGTAGTTAAAAATAAAAAGAAAAAACACCACTATATTTTAGCCCTCGTTTTATTTTTCATTATTATTCTAATTTCTTTCGGTATTTTTGCTTGGGCTTATATAATCTACAATGCCCCAAACTTTAATAAAGAAAACTTATACAATAAAGAATCAACCATTGTTCTTTCCAAAAACGGTAATACCATTGCCCGTCTAGGTAATGAAAATAGAGAATTAGTAACCTATAAAGACTTACCTCAAACTTTAATTGATGCCATAGTAGCCACCGAAGATGCAAGATTTTTCCAACATAATGGCTTTGATGCCATGCGCTTTTTAAAAGCCTCTATTGGTCAATTAAAAGGCGATACCACTGCCGGTGGCGCCTCTACTATAACCATGCAAATATCTAAAAATGCCTATACTTCTAACGAATCTAATGGTATTGAAGGTATCATTCGTAAATTTACCGATATCTATATTTCCATGTTTAAGTTAGAAAGAACTTACTCTAAAGAAGAACTCTTAGAGTTCTATGTTAACTTTCCATATCTTGGTTCTAACTGTTATGGCGTAGAAACGGCCTCTTTAAATTACTTTGGCAAGCACGTTAACGATTTAACCTTGTCTGAGTCAGCCCTAATTGCTGGTCTATTTAATGCCCCATCAGACTATGATCCTAGACAAAACCCGGAAAATACCACCAAACGTCGTAATGAAGTTTTAAAATTAATGTATAAACATGGCTATATTACCGAAACTCAACTTAATGACGAACTAGATATTACCATAGATTCTTTATTAGTTAAAAAGACTGCCACCAATACTAAGTATCAAGGCTTTATCGATACCGTTGTCGAAGAGGTAATTAATGATACTGGTCTTAACCCATATACAGTACCTATGGTAATCCAGACAACCTTAGACGAAAACGCTCAAGACGCTATCGATAATGTCATGAACAATAAGAAAAACTTCAAAGACGATATTATCCAAGCAGGTCTTGCCATTACGAGTTCAACTGATGGTAGTATCCTAGGTATCGGAGCTGGCCGTAAACGAACTGGAGCTAGACAATATAATTATGCTACCATGGCGCATCGCCAACCTGGTTCCGCTATAAAGCCTTTTATGGACTATGGACCATACTTTGAATACACCGATGCTACTCCTAATAC
>CALBBI010000105.1:0-4191 GCA_937926935.1 uncultured Bacillota bacterium | reverse complement strand
ATATAACTAGCAATAAAATAATCATTCTTAATGAATGGCTCAACAGTTGTTTCATACATAGTCATTTCATTAGTACTACTAAATTTAGAATATGTAAAATAAATAATTGATATAGTAACTATTAAAACTAAAGATAAAATAGTACCATATTTGTAGACATCAGTCCTATGCTGTGCCCACCATAACTTACGTTTAAAATTCATATTATAACCTCCAAAAGAAAACATTTTGCATTGCGTTTCGTATGACATTCCGTATCATATTATAATTAAAGTATAACACAAAATATCGTATTTGCGCATAAAACTTACAACAGATATATTGTAATATGTGTATACTAACTGATAACTAAATATAAGTATAGTACATAAAAAGCACAAAAAATGTCGAAAAAAGTTGCAAAATTTAGTCAAAAAATTTAATAAAAAAACTCTACTATCAAAGTAAAGTTCTTAAAACTATAATTCTCTATTCTCATAAATAAAGTCAACAATATTAACATTATTAATACCATCAATATTATCTTGTAAGATAATATCTGCTAAAAATAAATATCTAGGATACATCTCTTTAATTTCATAAAATGGTCTATACTCTCTTTTAAAGGCCTTTTCCTCTTGGACATTCTTAGCAACTTGTAAATAAAAATATTTATCTATACCACGTCTAGCTATAAAATCACATTCTAAATTACCTATTCTACCAACACTTAAACTATAATTATGGCTTTTTAAATAAATAAAACATTTTCTAACACTGGACCATAATTAATTCTATTATCTGTATTCAAAGCATAATAAATGCTTAAATCAGCTAAATAGTATTTTTTATCACCATCTAACACTATTTTAGACTTCATATCAAATAAATCACATGGATATATTATTTTAGCATTCTCTAATAACTCAATATATGTTTTGATAGTTCTTCTATCAATAGTCATTTTTAAACTTTCAGTTAAATATTTGTATATATTGCCAATTGAGATAATTGCCCCAAAATTATTAACAATATATTTTTCAATTATTTCAAATAACTCTTTATCTTGAATACTTTCAAAGATTTTTGTAATAATGTCCTTAGTATATAATATCTTATCATTATGATTATCATACATTAATGAACCCGGAAATCCACCATCTCTTATGTATTCTTCAAATTCATGATATATATTAGCACTTACAGTTTTGCCTAAAAACTTTTTCATATCTACATATTCATAAAAATTTAATGGCAAAACTTCCATAGTAATACATCTACCCGTAAGCTTAGTAATATTCTTTCCATTAAATATACTATTATTAGAGCCAGTTAAAAATATAGAGTAATTATCTTCTAAACGATAAGCATTAATTAGCTTTTCATAATCTTCTATATTTTGTATTTCGTCAATAAAAATATATTTAAAACCTTTATCCGTAATTAAACTATCTATTAATTGTTCTAGAGCATTTGGAGTAGTTATATTATAATTATCTAAATCAATATATATAATATCTTTATCTAAAACACCATTATCTAATAGTTCTTCTATAATAGATTTTAAAAGAAAAGTTTTACCACAGCCAAGTATTCCCGTAATAATTTTAACCATTGAACTATCATTATAAAACCCCCGTATTCTTTTTAAATAATCTTCTCTCTTATAAATTTTACTCATACTAATATCTCCTAACTCATAGTTTACTATGGCGCAAGAAATGTCGCAAGAAATGTCGCAAGAAATGTCGTAAGAAAAAAGACACCACCCTAAAGCAATGCCTATATACCTATATAAATACTATCTATATTTCTTCATAATTCTTAAAGTATTTAAAATAGTAAGTAAAGTAACCCCAGTATCCCCAAATACTGCTAACCACATATTAGCAAGACCAAAAACACTAAGTAATAAAATAATAACCTTAACACTTAATGCAAATATTAAATTTTCTTTAATAATACGCTTAGTATATTTAGATATATCTATTGCTAAAGGTATCCTATCTACCTCATCACTCATTAATACAATATCACTAGCTTCAATTGCAATATCACTACCAACACCACCCATAGATATACCTATATCCGCTCTTTTTAATACAGGCGCATCATTAATACCATCTCCTACAAAGATAGTAATCTTATTATCTTTACTAACACTCTCATAGTTCGAAAACTTATCCTGTGGTAACATCTCATACTTAATCTCATCAATACCCAAAGTATGACCAATAACTAAAGCATTCTCTTTCCTATCTCCAGTAAACATATAAGTCTTAATACCATAACTCTTTAACTTACTTATTGTCTCTTTAGCACTTTCTTTAATACCATCATCAATACTAATAGACGCTACATGACTACCATTAATATTTAAATGTAACATACATTCATGATTACAAGAACAAAGCTTTTTATTACCAATAAATATATTCTTATCCCCTAGTTTAAATGAAATACCTTGACCTTCAATCTCTTTAAAATTTTTAACATCACTATTATTTACCTTAGTATTCTTTAACTTCAAAATAGATTTTGCAATAGGATGATTAGAAAAAGATTCGCCCTTAATTAAAATATCTATTATTTCATCATAATTATATCTACTATCTTCTATCTCTATCTTAGATACATTAAATGTTCCATTAGTTAAAGTACCAGTCTTATCAAATATAACACTTGAAGTATTACTTAAATTATCTAAATAATTACTCCCCTTTATTAATATGCCTTTCTTACTACTAACTCCTATCCCAGTAAAATAAGATAAGGGAATAGATATCGCAATTGCACAAGGACAAGATATTACTAAGAATGTTAATCCTCTATAGATACTTTCTTTAATAGTTACATCAGTAAATATAGGTAAGAATATCGTTATAAGAATAGCCATAATAATAACACTTGGGGTATATATCTTACTTATTTTAGATACTGTAGTTTCTGTTTTCGTCTTTTTATCCGTCGCACTATCTAGTAACTCTAAGACTTTAGATACAGTGGAATTATCATAAGTTTTAGTAGCTTTAATCTCGATTACTTCACCCATATTAATACTTCCTGATATAACATTTGATTTAACTGTAACATTATCTAAGTCAGCTTCTCCCGTTAAAGCCGAAGTATCAAGTAAAGTACTGCCTTTAACAACTACCCCATCAACTGGTATCTTCTCACCCTTTTTAACTACTAAAACATCATTAATTTTAACATCTTCTACTCTAACTTGATCCATCTTATCTTTAACTTTTAAGTTAGCATAAGGTTCTTTAATATCTAACAAATCTTTAATAGATTTTCTTGAATTATTAATAGCTTTTTCTTCTAATATTTTACCTATGGTATATAAGGTAATAACCATCATGCCTTCTAAGACTTCACCTAGTGCTAAAGCACCTAGACAAGATATAGTCATTAAAGCATTTTCATTAATGCCATTACCTTTAAGTAATAACTTAATGGCATTAATTGTCGTTCTATAAAGTAGCATACTATAAGATACTAGATATAAAATAATTTTTATTACTTTAGGTAATGGTAAGAAATAACCTAAAAGTCCAATTACTAAAGCTAATACTAGAAAACTTAAAGAAAATTCTTTTCTATTATCTTTCTCTTCTAAAGTTATTGAGCACTCTGGTTCAACCCTTCTAACTAAGTCATTTAATTCTTCTAAAGAATAATCTTTATTTGATTCATATGCTATCTTACATGTATTAAAGTTAACTGTGGCATTGCTAAAGTCTTCATGTTTATTTAACATTTCTTCAATCTCTCTTGCACAGGCTGCACAATCTAAATTATTAATATTATATTTATATTTCTTCATTTTCATCATCCATTCTATGTTCGATATGTAGAAGTCCAATCTCATACAATTTATTTATATGTTCATCATCTAAGGTATAGTATACTTCTTTACCTGATTTATAATATTTAACTATTCCCGCATTTTTAAGAATTGCTAACTGATGAGAGATTGAAGACTTCGTCATATTTAAGACATTAGCAATGTCACAGACACACATCTCTCTATTATCTAATGTCCAAATAATATTTATTCTTGTCTTATCTCCTAGTATTTTAAATAGTTGTGAAAGATTATCTAACTCAAAACTACTTGGTCTATTTTGCAGGGCATCATTAACTCTATCTTGATGGATTATATTACAATCACATATTAATTCTTTTTGTTCCATAGTATCTCCT
>CALBBI010000104.1:0-10734 GCA_937926935.1 uncultured Bacillota bacterium | reverse complement strand
GCCTTATTGAAGGACAAGTTGTTGGCGAACAGAAAAAACAACAAGAAATGGTTGAAAAACTATTAAGCCTAGATGTAGACATCAATGCTATTTCTCAGGCTTCGGGCTTATCAGTTGATGAAGTGTTAAAGATTAAAGAAAAAATAGAAAATGAAAGAACTAAGTCCAATTAAAACGACTTAGTTCTTTTTAAAGTTAATTTAGTATCTTCTTCATTTAAATACCTTAATATACTTAAAATATTATCATTATTTTTTAAAGCAATATGATATAAAGAAATCAAATAATCTATTTCTTCAAAAGAATAATTCTTATTATTTAAAATAAAGATATTGTTATGTCTTTCGGCTTCATTATAAATTTCGGTCATTAGTTTATCTTCATCTTCATAACTATTTTTATAAGCATTAGTTAAGCCACAACCTAAACAGATAAGAGATTGTCCCATATGAACCATGACGTGTTGATGACGTCTTCGATAGTTCCAATAGGTTCTTAGATTAACTTCTTCTTCTAAAGATAAGTCTTCGTATCTTCTAACTTTATTTATATAATAGTTAAGTAAATCTTTACTAGTAATTATTTGTTTCTTCTTTTTCATATAAATCCTCTTATTTGATATTATCAATAATACTCATGAATTCGTTTTTGATGCTTTCTAATCTTTCTTGGGTAGTAGCTTCAAAACGAAGAGTTAAATTAGGACCAGTGTTACTTTGACGAACTAAGCCCCAGGAATCATTAAATTCAACTCTAACTCCATCAATATCAATAATATTATAACCTTTATTTTGACAATATTCTTTAACTTTTGCAACAATTAAACTTTTTTTATCATCGTTAACAGGGATTTTTATTTCGGGAGTATTGTAGTACTTAGTGATACCATCTAGTAATTCACTGAAATTTTTTTCATTATTAGATAATATTTCTAACATTTTTAACCCAGAGATAATACCGGAATCGAAGCCAGGTAATTTATTATCTTTGAAGACATAATGACCAGAGTATTCACCACCAAAAGGAATATTTTGGATATTTATTTCGGCTCTAGTATAAGATGCTCCAGTACGAGAAAGAATGGCTTTACCACCTAGTTTTTCGGCTTCTTCACTTACAATTTTAGAACATTTAACATCGTATAAAGTTCTTTTATCTTGAATTTTAGGGAAGTAATGTCTTAAAACAATAACCATGAATTTATCTATTGGAACAATTTCTCCTAATTCATTAACAAATCCGACACGGTCGCCATCGCCATCAAAGGCTATACCAATATCGGCTTTAACTTCTAAGACTTTGGCCTGTAGTTGTTTTAGATTATCATAAACGGCTGGGTCAGGGTGGTGATTAGGAAAAGTCGCATCACTTATATTATTAATCATTGTAACATTAAGGTTAGGAAACATTTTATATAATTCTTCGGCAAAAAGAGATGTAGTACCATTACCGGGGTCAACGACAACTTTTAATTGGCGATTTCCCATATTAATACTATCTTTTATTAGGCTTTTATAATAGGGATAAATATCAAAGTTAGTTACTTTACCTAAAGTGGCACTTTTAATAAAATTGCCAGCTAGAGTATAATCTCTAAAATCATATACTTGTTTACCTCTAGCATTTCCTAGCATATCAAAACTAAATTTAAAACCATTATCATCCTTTGGATTATGTGATGCTGTAATCATCATTCCTAAAGTATTAGTCTTAATACATCCGTAAAAGAACATAGGGGTAGTAACGAGTCCTAAATCAATAACGTCAATTCCCGTTTCTAAAAGACCTTTAAGTAAGGCATCATGAAGATTAGGAGAAGATAATCTATTATCATAACCTAGTGTCATAACTTTCTTATTATACTTACTTTGTAAGATAGAACCATAACTTCTTCCGATGGTATAAGCAACTTCTTCATTAATATCTGTAGGATAAACCCCTCTAATATCATATTCTCTAAATATATTCTTATTCAATGTAATCAAATCCTTTACTATTCTCTAAGATAAATTATACCTTATTTAAAGAGTCTCTTCAAGAAATATTGGGGTAATTGTTAAATTCGCTTTTACTTAAAAAAAGGACTTTATTTTTTTTATAAAAAATGTTATTCTATTAATAGATAGAAAATAAAGAGGTGTGACTAATGACTTATGACAATATAGTTAAAAGACAAGCCACTATAATTTTAGTTTCTGTAATTGTTATGGTTGTAATAATTCTAGGTACAAGTTATGCTTTATTTATGAAAGTAGATGAATCTACTAATACTCAGGTAGTAGAAAGTGGTTCTTTGTCTATTCAATTTTTAAGCAAAAGTCAAACTATAACGACTCAAAGTATTCCTTTAGAAGATGATGAGGGACTTAGTACAGAAGGCTATTCTTTTAGTGTTACTAATAATGGTACTTTAGATTATAAATATAATATTTATGTTACTAATGTTGCTAATACACCTGTTAGTTATGATTATTTAATGTATTCGATTGATGGTAGTACGCCAGCACTTCTTAGTACTTTGACTAGTCAAACTGAAGGGTTACTTATGAAAGAGAATGGGTTTGTTGCTGCTAAGGGGAAGACTGGAGATGTTGCTACTCATAATATTAAGGTATGGATTTCTAGTGATGCTCCTACTTCTATTGCGGGTCAAAAGATTTCATTGAAGGTTATTGTTTCGGGTGAAGCTATAGAAGAAGATTCAGCAACTAATTAACTATTTGATAACAAAATATAATAAAATATGCTTAAAACACTTTACAAAGTGTTTTTGTTATGGTATATTAAACTTGTATTAAATGAGGAAAAGCTCATATAATATTTTAGAGGACGATGGGCCTCTCAAAGTGGTTCTCACATCCAGTTAAAAGTGAACAATAAAGCGGTTATCGTATCCAGTTAAAAACGTAAAAAGTTGGAGTACCCAAGCCTTAGTGGGAATTAAAAAAGTTGGAATACCCTTGCCATAGTAGGGAGTTAAAAAAGTTGGAATACCCTTGCCATAGTAGGGAGTTAAAAAAGTAAGCTGGGGTAACTTCCTAGCTTTTGTTTTAGGAGTTTGATGGTTATGGTAAAAATTTTAAAAATATACTATTTGGATGAAAATTATATAAATTATTTAAGAAAATTTGATTCTAGAGTAGCATACAATAAAAAAATGACACGACCATATATAGGAGTAGTTTATACTCTTAATGGATTAAATTATTTTGCACCATTGTCGTCTCCAAAACCAAAACATTTAAAAATGAGCGATAAAGCAATTGATATATTTAAAATCAGAAATGGCGAATTAGGAATTATAAATATTAATAATATGATTCCAACACCAATTAAGTGCATTACTGAAGTTTTGCCAACAATTACTGATGAGGAATATAAAACATTAGTTAAAGACCAGACAACATTTATTAATAATCATAAGAAGGATTTATTTGCCAAAATTAGACATTTTACCTTACAATATGATAAAGGTAACTTACCAGAAAAAGTTAAAGAAAGATGTTGTGACTTTAGATTATTAGAGAAAAAATGTCATGATTATATTGTTGATAACATTAGATAAGCCAGGCGTTTTTTAAGTCTAGTTTTCTTTTGATTAAAAAATTTTAATTTTCATGGTACAACTATGCCTGCAAAGCTAGGAAAGGAAATGTTGATACCCTAACTGGTGCTGTTCGTGCTACTTTAAGTACAAAATAAATATCGAATTAACTATTTGATAACAAAATGTAATAAAATATGTGCAAAATGCTTTATATAGTCGTCTTGCTATGGTACGATGATTGGGTATTAATTAAGTTTAACTTATATTAATACATAGAGATAATTCTCTCAAAGCGGTTCTCACATCCAGTTAAAAGTGACAGTAAAAGATATAAAAAGTATTGACTAGGTGATTGTTAAGCCTAGTTTTTCTTTTGTTTAAAAAAATAAATTTTCATGGTACAATTATGATAATAGAAGTAGGAGAGATTTAGATGTATATGTGGATAATTGGAATTGTAGTAGGATTAATAATAATATATGGATTAATCGAAAATAACAAGTTTATAAGGTTAAATAATCAAGTTAAAGAGGCTTTTGCAACTATGGATGTTTATCTTAAAAAAAGATGGGATTTAATACCTAATTTAGTTGAAGTAGTAAAAGGATATAGTACTTATGAAAAAGATACTTTAGAAAATGTCATGCGACTTAGAAATACATCTTATGAACATATGAGTAATACAACAAAATTAGAAGTTAATAATAAAATTAATTACGCAATTAATGTCTTAATGGCGATAACAGAAAAATATCCGGAGTTAAAAGCTAATGATAACTTTAAAAATCTAAGTAATGAGTTATTACAAGTAGAAAATGATATTGCTAATTCAAGAAAATATTATAATGGGGCAGTAAGACTTTATAATAATAAAGTAGAGATGTTTCCAAGTAGTTTAGTAGCTAAAGTTTTAGGATATAAGACGCAAAAAATGTTTGAAGCAAATAGTGATGAACGAAATAATGTAAAAGTTGAATTGTAGGTGAAAGTATGAATCTTTTTGTATTTATTTTCCTTTTTTTTGGAACATTTTTAACAATTAGCATAATTAATGTTAAATTTCAAAATGGTAAAGGAAAATATAATGAGTTATATAAAGATAGCACTATTCTTTTGGCTTTGGGGGTAATTCTTTTTATCTTCTTTGGGTGGACAATAATAGATAATAGGCTAAGTAGAAATTCTGATACCTATCAATCTACAGCGGATGGTTTTACTATTGATAATTATAAAGTTGTCTTAGATGTTAATGAAGATAATAAAGTAGATGTTAGAGAGTATGTGGGAATTAACTTTTATGAAAGAGGACATCACGGTATTTATCGTTTTATCCCTGTATGGTTAGAATATACTAATAAAGATGGTTTAACGGAATCTAAAAAAGCCAAACTAAGTGACTTAAGAGCTTTGGGTGATAATTATACTCTTGATACAGTTAATGGTAAAGAAAGAATTAAAATAGGAAATGCTAGCACAACCCTTCCTTTAGGTATTCATGATTATGAGATAGGATACACCTATGATATGGGTAGTGATACATATAAAGGATATGATGAATTTATTTTTCATGTTTTTGGGGATTTTTGGGGGACGGAGATTTCTAATGCTTCGTTAGAAATTAATTTACCTAAAACGGTTAATTTAGAGGGAAAGATAAAATTTTTTGCCGATAAATATCGTAAAAATGATATAACGTCTTATGTTGATTATTATGTTAGTGGTAATACGATATATGCTCGAGTTTCTTCTAGGTATCAATTAAATGGTTCGTTAACTATTGATATTGAACTTCCTGAGGGATACTTTGTTGGTGGTACTAGTGTTTATGGCAATAAATCATTAATTGTTTGTATAATTTGTATCATAACTGCTGTAGCGATGTTTATCTTATGGTTTAAAAACGGAAAAGATTTAGATAGTGGGGTTCCAACAGTGGAGTTCTATGCTCCGGATAACTTAGACCCTGCGGAAATTGGATATTTATATAAAAATGATACGGGAAGAAGATTAGCGGTTTCATTAATTGTTAGTTTGGCTAGTAAAGGATATATTAAGATAATTGATTCGGAGAATAAAGAAGACCATGTTATTATGAAAAATCCGGATAAAGAAGGGGTTATTAAGCCAGCTATGAGTGAAAATGAAGTGATTGTATACAATGGCTTGTTTAAAAATTCGGATGCGACTCAGTTATCTACAAACTATGACTTTTATAAGGTGTTTGATGAAATAGCAAAAAATGTTCATCAAAAGTTTGATGATGAAGTAAATGATTTAACGGCTTATAAAAGTATGGTTGTATCTAGTGTTTGTTTTCTTATTTGTGTAGTTTTACTAGGAATTGCGTATTGTAATTTTGAAGATTTAAATCCTAGTCTTAATATTTTATATTTAGTAGCAGCCCTTGCTAATGTTGGAACGTTTATCCTAACCATATTAATGAAAAGAAAGAATTCTACAGGAGAAAGAATTAAAGCTAAGATAAATGGCTTTAGAAATTATATTGAAGTAGCTGAGAAGAGTCAAATTGATATGTTTGTTCTAAAAAATCCTAATTACTTTTATGATATACTTCCTTATGCCTATGTTTTAGGAGTATCAAAAAAATGGATTAATAAGTTTGAAAATATTCCAATGCCACTTAATGATATGGGAACTTTTGATTTTAGTAATATTGATTCTTTAGATAATTTAGCGGATTCAGTATATGTTCCTAGTTCGTCTTCTAGTTCTTCAGGTTCTTCAGGATGTGGTGGCGGATGTTCTTCATGTGGAGGCGGTTGCTCTTCTTGCGGTGGTGGTGGCTCATGGTAAAAAAGTTTATTTTACAATGGCATTTAAGTGAAAGATGTAACTTAAAGTGTCTACATTGCTACCAAGAAAATCATAAGTGTGTAGAATTAAAATATGAAGAGTTATTAAATATTTTAGAGCAATATAAAGAGTTATTAAAAAGACTTAGTTGTAAGGGACATATTAATCTAACTGGTGGAGAACCATTGTGTTTTCCATTCTTTTTCAAAATACTAGAAGAGTTTAGGAAAGATAAAGATTTATATTCTTTTTCTATTCTAACTAATGGAACCTTAATAACGGATAAGATAGCGAAGAAAATTAGTGAATATAATCCGGAGTATGTGCAAGTTAGTTTAGAGGGAGGTAAAAAAACTAATGACTATATTAGAGGAAAAGATGTTTATAAGAAAGTAGGTAATGCTATTGATAATTTAAAGAAATATAATATTTTTGTATCAATATCGTTTACGGCAACAAAAATTAATTACCAAGAGTTTCCTAAAGTAGTTAAATTTGCTGAGAAACACAAGGTGGATAATGTTTGGTCAGATAGATATATTCCTTTAAATGAAGATAGTGATGTTGAACTTAAAATGTCTTTAGAAGATACTATTAAGTACTTGAAGATAATGGAAAGTGAAAGAATTAGATTAAAGTTAAAGAAAAGTCGGGTTAATGTTTCGATGTATAGAGCTTTACAGTTTCAAATGACTAATGATTATCCTTATGCTTGTACGGCAGGCTCTTCGCTTTTAACAGTTATGGAAAATGGCGATTTGGTTCCGTGTAGGAGAATGCCTATAGTAGTAGGTAATTTACTTGCTAAGAATATGGTATCATTATATGAAAATAGTGAAATATTAAAAAAATTAAGAGAAGATACGATACCGGATGATTGTAGAGCTTGTGAATACGCTAAAAAGTGTGCGGGTGGGTTAAAGTGTTTAACTTATGCTTTGTATAAAGATTTTAATCATAAAGATGTTGGCTGTTCCGTTAAATAGCATGTAATTTTCTAAAATAATATTGTAAATTTAAAAAAAATTTTATATAATAAGTTTATACAATAAGGAGGAAAGATAAAATATGAAAGAAGCTACTGGTGAATTAAACATGACAGTTGTAACTGTTGTTGCTATAGCCGCTGTTGCTGCATTCTTCTATGCCTTTGTTTGGCCAAATATTCAAAATAGTATTAAAGCTAATACTTATTGTGCTACTGCTCAATGTAGTGATTGCCAAGAAAGTGGTTCATCAACAAAATGCAAATGTGTTTCGCCAACACCTGATGAAAATGGAAAATATTGGTCAGGTACTTGTACATTTAAAAATGGTTCTACAGGTAATTAGTGAGGCATTAATATGAAAGAAGCCACAGGAGAACTAAATTCAACTATTGTAGTTGTAATAGCCGTAGGGCTTCTTATGGCTTTTTTCTATACCATAATATGGCCTAGTATTAAAAATAATATGGATGCTAATACTAAATGTAGTAAAGCTTATTGTGAGAAATGTACGGATCCTGGTGGTTGTACTAGGGTTACGTGTCATTATAAGACAAGCACAATATATTGTCCATGGAAAGGATAAAAGGGTATGAAAGAGTCTGTAGGAGCACTAGGGTTAACTAATATCGTTATAGTTTTTATCTTGCTATTTTCTGGATATCTTTGCATATCCGTTAATCAAACTAAAGCCTATAATGTTAAAAATGAAATGCTTAATATAATTCATAAACATAATGGATTAGATAGTAGTACTTTAGAAGAAATAAGAGAATATATGAATACGGTAGGATATCGTTCTACTGGTAAATGTGATAATGAATATGATGGAGTAGGATATACTATTAATAGTGAATCGCAAGATAAAGCAATGTTTTGTATTAAAACAGTAAGTGTTAATAGTAATATGTCAGATAAATATAATCAATTTCCAAGCGTTAAATATTATAAAGTTAAAGTATTCTTTTCTTTGGATATTCCTATAATTGGAAAAATGTTTAATTTTAATTTGATTGGTACTTCAAAAAATATTTACTATCCAGTAGAGGATGGTGTATAATTATGCGTGAATCAGTTGGATCAACCTGGATATTTCAATTAGCAATAATTTTTATCTTGATATTTTCAGCTTATTTAGCTATTACAATAAATTATTCTAAAACTTTTAAAGTAAAAAATGAAGTAATATCGATTTTAGAAAAATATGAAGGTTTAACCGATAGCAGTAGTGGGTCTACTAGTGCTGGTAGTATTGCTATTATAAATAATTATTTATTAGGTAGTGGTTATAAAGAGACTGGTAGTTGTCCTGATGATTATTATGGGGCAAGGTCATTAAGTGATGGGTCTTTTGGTAACTTTGAGACTTCTAATCCTGGTACTAAGTATTATTATTGTATTAAAAGAGTATCAGGATATAATAGTGCAAAACCGGGAAGAAGTTACTTTAGAGTAATATTTTTTACGAGAACCGATTTACCAATACTAGGTAATTTGTTTACTTTTAATGCCGGGGGAAGAACCATTGATTTAGATAGGGCTTATGGTCTATAACAAGGAGGATTTATGAATGTAATTATTTCAAATAGATATAGTGAAATGTTATCTAATTTAAATATTGATGTAATAAAGAATGTTAGAGGAGAATATGATGCAGAAGTAATTGTAAGTAATTTTCAAAACTTCTTCTTTAATAAAATGATTCTAGATATTACAGCAGTTAAAGATTATCGTAATATTGCTAATATTCAAAAATTGTCATTTGGGTTAGATATGAGTAAAGTAATACTTCTTTTAGATGATTCAAAAGAAGTTAACTCACCAATGTATTTATCTAGTTTAGTATCAATGGGAATATATAATTTTACTAAAAATATTGATTCTATTGTGTATTTAATAGATAATCCTAATACTTATAAAGATGTAGCGCAATATCATATTTTAGGTGGAGCTACAGGTGGTACTAGTGGAACTAATATTAATTTAGCGCCTGGTAGTATTAATTCTAATTTTATTAATGAATCAGTAAATAAAGTATTTATGGGTTCGAGGGTTATTGCAATTAAGAATTTAACTACGGATGCGGGAGCTACAACATTAACTTATATGTTAAAGAAACAATTAGATGCTAATTATAGTGTTTTGGCAGTTGAAGTAGATAAGAATGATTTTATGTATTTTAATGATAGTGATTTAAGAAGTGTTACGACTTTGGAATTAGATTCTATTATTAAAAATCCTAATAGTAGATATGATGTTATCTTAGTTGATATTAATGAATCACCTAAAATAACATCAATTAAAGAAGTAATTCATTTAATTGAACCTTCTACTATTAAGTTAAATAAAATGATTCGTACTGATAGAATGATTTTAGAAAAAATGCGTAATTATAAAATAGTTTTAAATAAGAGTCTTTTAAGTGAGAAAGATATTAAAGATTTTGAGTATGAATCAAGATGTAAGGTTTTTGATGCGATACCACCTTTAGATGATAAGAAAGAGAAGAATCCAGTTCTTAATGATTTATTATATAAATTGGGATTTGATAAACAAATTCCAAGTGGTGGAGTTAAGAAACCTGTTGGAAAATTATTTGGCATTGTAAAAGATGAATAACTTTATAGGAAAAACTATAAAGTTTTTTCTAATATTTATATTTTTATATAATAACTCTATTATGCCCGTAAAATGTGCGTAAATATTGCTTGACAATGGCTTAGTTTTCTTATAAAATTAGAGTTATGAAAGAGGAGATGTGTTTATGGACGCTGGAACATTTTGTGGAAACTTACAAGGTTTGTTAACCTTAATAGGATATGTAATTACAGCATTTAAAATCGTTATACCTATGTTATTAATTGTATTTGGTATGATGGATGTGGGAAAAGCTGTTGTTGGTTCTAAAGATGATGAAATTAAAAAATCTTTAAAATCGTTTGCAATGCGTGCAATGGCTGCTGTTGTTATATTCTTTATACCATCAATTGTTGGTTTAATAATGACTGCTGTTGCTAATTCAGGTGGCAAAGACGCTGAAGGCTGGACAGCTTGTAAGACATATTTAGGATTATAATTAAAAAAAGTAATGTTTTTTACAAATATTACTTTTTTTATGTTATAATTTCCTTGTATTGAGGTGACTTTTTATGAAAAATAATAAGACTTTTAAGAAACTAAAATTTATTATTTTTTCTTTTTTAATTTTTATAGCTAATATGAATATAAGTTATGCTGAAAGAAGTTATGCAGAGAAAAAATGTGAAGGAGTCCTTAGCGGTGAATTTACTGAATTTCTTCAAAATGTTTTTGGATTAATGAAAATTGCTGGGCCTATACTGGTTATTATTATGACTACGATGGATTTAATTAAAGCAGTTGCATCTG
>CALBBI010000103.1:0-3049 GCA_937926935.1 uncultured Bacillota bacterium | reverse complement strand
TTTCAACAAAAATTAAGAATATAAAAATGATTAGCCAAGTTAGTGTTAGGTTCATAAACTCACTTCCTACCTAAAGTATACTATATAAGTTAGGAAAATACTACTAAATTTTATGAAATGCGAGGTATTTAAAAACAGCATCTCTAGTTAAGAAGAATACTGTTTAATAATAGGTTTTAACGTCTAATAACATTTACCCCTTTCCAGGCATTAAATCCTGGTTTTAGAGATAATCTTTTTGCTCTATTTTCTAACCTTTCTGGAGTTACCCTGCTATTATTCATGTTAACCCTGGCTATTTTAAAGTATTTTTCTAAGGTTGCATTATCAATATTTGGGTGCTTTTCTTTTATTTTTCTAACAATGGCAGTAGCTAAATCCAGATTGCAACGCCAATAGATATCTTCACCTGTAAAATAATTATGTTCATTCATTTGTTTTTCTAGGTATTCTAACATTATTTTTTCGTCTGGGGTTAAGTTAGCTTTATCATTTTTATAATATATGCCAAATTTCAAACCACATTTTATACAACCTAAGTTACTATAAGCATAAGGTAAACGCTCATTATAATCAATTTCATAAGTTATGAGTAAATGTTCACAATTTTGATATTCATTTATTTTAGTATCATGGTATTTTTGATAATCATTTTTGCTGTTCATAAAGCCTCCAATTTCTTTTTTATATGATAACACTTGCGACTTTGAAGTTCAAGCTAAAACTTCTTTTATTTATCTTTATATTTCAAGCCATAACTTTTCATGGCACTTATTACTTCGTTTAAGTCTTTACCTTTATCAGTTAAAAAATACTCAACTTTAGGAGGCACTACTGGATAAACTTTTCTTTCTACAATGCCGTCACGTTCTAAGTCTCTTAAATTTTCAGTTAGAACTTTAGCCGAGATACCCGTAATACTTTTAGTAAGTTCACTATATCTTTTAGTACCAGTAAGTAAATCTCTTAAAATAATTATTTTCCACTTATTCCCTATTAAAGTTGCAGTGTATTCAACGGGACAATCAGTAATTGGTTTAGCCATAATATCACTTTTCCTTAATAGTTATATATTATAATGAAAGAATTATTTTGTAAAGAAGAAGTTAGCTGTCATTTCTAAGTAGTTTTCGCCGGTATAGTTAGGATATTGTTGTTTTACTTTGGTAATCATTTCGGTGGCATTATTAGAGTTAGCAGCAATATTTAGTAGATTATTTATGTAATCAATTTTAATTTGAGCAGCTTTTATAGTTTCTGGTACATAGTGAGAGGTTAATATTAAGTTATAGTTTTTAACGATGTAGTCTTTTAGGGTTTTAATCATATTTAGGGCGTTATCTTGACCAGCAATTATAGAATGACAAGCACTTCCTAACATATGGGTGTAAATAGAGTTTATTTCAGGAATTTCAATATCGTAGGCATCTAATGTAGGAATTATATTGAAAGTTATACTGCCAAGAGTTAGAGTACTTTCTTCAATATAGTTTGTGATATCGTGAATTTTATTATCAAAGTTAGTAGTACCAAAAGCTTTAGTAAAGTTATCAACAAGGACTTTGCCACCACCTTCATGGCCGTAGTTATCAGCTTTTTTGGTAGCATAAGCTTGGGCATCTTTTAAGAAGCTAGCGCCACTGAAGTGGTAAGATAAAAGTATTCCTGATACTTCAAGATTTAGAGAGGTTATATAATCTTCTAATTCATGAGTATTGTCTTGGAACGTTGGAGATTCAATAATTACAAGCTGATTATTTTTTTCAAGCATAATAACTTGGTCACTCAATAAGTCGTTAGTAACGTAATTATGAACCTTAATAGTATTAAAATCATAAATAATAATTTTTCCTTTGTTTAAATTAATTTCTGTATTTTTCATTTTTCTATTCTCCTTTTATTCAACTTTGTGCACTTTGGTTGATATGCCCATTATATGATAGAAGGTTTAATATAGGAAGTATGCACTTTTTTGTTAGATAGTTACTTTTTGGTATAAATTTAGGTACTTAGGGAATAGTTTTTGATATTTTTTTACAAAAATTTAAAAAAGCCCGCAAACATGGGACTTATTCGATTACTATAATAAAAAGAAATGGAAATACCGCTTCTTTACAATCATAAGCTTTTACCAGAATGTTGAGCCGATAAAGCTGTTTCTTGAACTGCTTGAAATTCATATATCAAATTTTTATTAATTTCCATTAATCGTTCTTCTGGGGTTATTCCTTTATACATTGCCTCTTCTTGAATTTTTTCATATTCATTATCACTTATTCTTCTAAGAGGAATTTGTTCGCCTTTAGACTGACTAACATAATATGTGTAAATTGAATCTAGGGTATTTTCATAATTTTGAGCTTGTTGTTGAGTGATTTTGCCAATTGAAACCAATTCAGATAGCTTTTCAGTATGGTTATCTAATTCTTGCCATAGGGTTTCTTCGTCTTTTACTGAGACACTAGCACCATTTTCAGAAACAACAGTTATTCCGGCAGAGGTTATCTTAGTTCCTAAAATCTGCTCAAGCTTTTCTTTCGCTTGTAAAGCATTTTCGCCCATCATTTTCTTATACATTGGTTGCTTTCTGATTTCTGATAATTGTCTTTTTTGCTCATCCGTTAAAGGTCTAGAGGCAAAAAAAGTTAATTGTGCTTGTACTTCTTCTTTAGTTCCTCCTGGTATGCCAAGAATTTTTAAAATACTTTCACCTATCCAACCGTACCATTCATGTTGATTTAAATTATATTTTTTAAAATTAGAGTTATCAATTTCACCATTATATTCTAAAAATTTATTATGTGAAATCATTAGTTCACTATAGATTTTATTAATGTCCATAACTTGGGATCTCCTTCTATATTATTATAGTACCATAAACAAGAGAATCACAATATACTTTTAAATTAACTTTACATTATTTTTTCAAAAAAGCCCGCAAATGCGGGATTTATTTGGTCAAAATGGTGCCGAATGCAAGAATCGAACTTGCATCTAATCCTTACCATGGATTTGTTCTACCACTATACTAATTCGGCATAGCAAAACT
>CALBBI010000102.1:0-16839 GCA_937926935.1 uncultured Bacillota bacterium | reverse complement strand
ACTTCTTTTAGTCGTGGGAACAAGTGAAAATAAAAAATGTACTTGTATTTACACACCACTTTTAAAAAGAGTAATAAAAACAGCAGATGAAATATCCAAAAATAAAATGATGGAACCAATGCATCTTCTAGAAGCAATTTTAGAAGAAGGAGAAGGTATAGCTATTAGAATTATAATTAGCATGGGTATTGATATTGATAAACTTTATGATGAAATAAAAAAGAAACATAAAAAAATAGAGCATTCAACCAATTTAAGAACGTCCCCATTGGTTCAAAGCCCCCATTGGCCGAAAATTATTGTTCTGTTTTATTTAGTATAATTTTTGAAGCTACTTCTTTACTGATTCCATTCAATTCAATCACTATATCATCACCTACTTTAAATTATACTATAAAAAATAAATTTATTGTATATGCAAAGCATAATTTATCAAAAACAAATTTTTACTAAATACAAAAAAATGCCAGTCTATACAGCACTTTTGCAGTCTTAAAACTATGATAGCTTGATACTTTCAACTCGATTTTTATCATTTAAAATATATGTAATTTCATAATACCATTTTTTTATATTTCTTACCTTTTTATCAGAAAACATTTCATTAGAATCAATGCTTTCACTTAATAAATCGGATTTGTAACCATCATACCCAACTATTAATTGATTATCATACTTTAATTCTACTCTTTTTATATCATCATAAGAGATATTACTATCATTTATCTTTAATTTGCAAGGGTTTAAAATATATTCATTACTACTCTTTGTAAATGTGGTACTACATTCAAATTTTTCACTTGATGAATTAAAATGATAAAAAAGGCTTCTATGCTTATAAACATAGCTTCCATATAAAACACAAGCAACACCAACAACAATAAAAAAAATAATTGATATATGCTTCAGCATTTTATTTATTTTATAAGATTCAACAAATAATTTTGCTAATTCCAACTGTCTTTCTCTTTCTTGTTCAAGAACTTTATTATTTGCTTCAGATAATTCATTTTTTAGCTTTTTATTCTCCTCTTCTAATTTCTGATTTTTCTCAACCACTTTTTTTATTTTTTCTTGTAATGCTTCTTCTTCGTTTTTAATTTTATTTTTCATATATTCCTCTTTCTAAACAAACAAAATTTTTTCACACTTTACCATATTTCATGTTATTAATAATATAAGTACATAAAATTATTAGATATAATCCAAATAATAAGGAATTTCATATTCTTCTTTGTGAATTTTATATCTTTTTAAATCTTTTGAATAATCTTTACTATCTAATAAATAGCAAAATATTGCTAAATACAAATAAAAATACAAAACTACCAATTTTATATCTTTTTTTGCAATAGAATATCTAAATTGATAAGTTATAATATTATCTAAATTAGCAGGAAGTGAAATCTTTCTTTCGTTATATTCAATAACCTTCAATATTAAATCTTTTGCATTAAAATATGCTTCTTCTATTTGAAGTATTTTTTGCTATTGCTAAACATATCAATGATAATATTAATATCCCTCTGCATTACACAAAAGTTAGCATACGTCAATGACTTTGATTTTATTATTTTCAAATAATTATTTATTTCAGTTTCTACAATAATGGTTCGATTCTTAGAAAGTAGATTATTTAAAAACTGCATTATTTCATTAATATCATAATTCATTGTTGCCATTACAGCTTTATCCAAAATATTATTAACATTACTCTTGGATATGCTAGAATAATCAACCAATTTCTTTCTCTTACATACATTATATTCCTTTCTTTCACAAGTAAATGTATATATTATTTTATACCAAGCATAATATATACGAATAAACCACATAACTTTTCCAAACAATTCACTACATAATTATACTAATTCTAAATTCTACAAATTAGCAATCAATGACACCATTATATCACAAAATGATTGAACTGCACTTTTTTTGTCGTCCTGTCGGGACGCAGAACTATCATGAATATTTTTATAAAATTAAGTAAGTGAGGTGTTACTGTGAAATCAACTTATGAATTATTTGCTCTAATAGGCAAAAATATGAAATCAATTAGACAAAACATCGTTGGCAAGTCCCAAGAAAAATTTGCAGAAGACGCTGGGATGAGCCGAAGTTTTATATCCCATGTCGAAAGTCCTAATTTTGACAAAGGAGTATCACTAGACACGCTATTTTACTTAGCACAAATATATAATTTTGATATTAGAATGTTTTTTGACGGATATGAAGAATTGATGAGTAAAGATAATAAAAACGATAAATAATTTCGTTTTTTTATTTTTCTTTGCATTTTTGTACATTTCTTGCGTACTTTTTCACACATTTTGCAAAGAATTGTTGACTTTTAAGATATTTTTAGTATAATACAGTCAAATTAAATTGAGGGGTGAATTATTATGGGACTTAATTCTCAAAAAATGAATTTAGATAACATTAGAACTTTTGTGATTCTAGGACAATCAAATAATATGACTGAAGCTAGTAAAAAGCTAAATGTAAATGTTAGCTTTGTATCAAGACATATAAAAGAGTTAGAAGATGAACTTAACGAAAAACTTGTTATTCCTACTCCCAAAAACAAAAATTTACAACTAACTCCAACGGGAAGATTCTATTTTGAAAGATATGAAAAAATTTATAATGAAATTTTATTAGCCGAAAAAGAATACAAACAAACAGTACAAATAAATAATTGCAAAATCACCATTGGCACATCCGCTGACATTGAAGAAACATTATTGAAACCAAAATTACTAAAATTCAAAGAAAAATATCCAAACGTTGCAATAAAAATAATAAATGACACTTCAAATGGCTTGTATAAAAAATTAACACAGTATGCAATAGATTTAATGATAGACAAAAATTACAATGATCTAAGCACAAAATTACAGGAAATAAAAACTAAAGAACTATACACTACGAATTATTGCCTTGTTTATAATCCTATATTCTTTAGTGGAAATATAAATTTTGAAAATTCTCCACTTATCTTACCCACAAGTCAAACTGCTGAAAGAAGTATAATTAATGAATATTTCTTGAAAAATAAAATCAATCCCAACATAAAATACGAATTTGATAGTACAGACAGAATAATATCTTATGCTAAATCTGGTTTTGGAATTGGGGTAGTATTAAAAGATTCAATAGAAAACAATTCAAATCTAGATATTAAAGATATCAATATAGAAGCAAGAATTAGTTTATCTTATATAAAAGATAAATTAACACCATCTACAAAAGAATTTCTAAGATTATTTATAAATGATGATGAACTATAAAGGATGAAAGTCCTTTTTTGTTTATCCTAATAACTTTTACAGCAACTATAAAATTAAATTGATTTAATCATTAACATATCAAAATTAAACAAAAATATTCACCTCTAACTAAATACTAGCACATTTTTGTCGGTATGCAAAGCAAAATGTAAAAATAAATAGCATTAATGAAATAATTTGTTCGGTGAGAAAGATGAATACCGAAAAAATTAGATATCTAAGAGATGAATTAGAAATCACACAAGAAGAAATGGCAAAAACATTAGGTTGTTCCAGAAGTGCTTATTCTTTATGGGAAATAAACGAAAATACGATTCCTTTGTACTATCTAAATAAAATATCAAACAAATATAATATTAACATTGATTATTTAGTTGATTTATCAAGCAATAAAAAAACTTTATTTAAAAAGAAAGAAATTAATAAAAAGGAATTAGGAAGTAGAATTAAACTCGCAAGAAAATCAATAAATTATACTCAGGAAAAACTTGCAGCAAAATTAAACACAACTCATTCTGTAATAAGCGACTACGAAACAGGCAAAACAATGCCATCTACATTATTTATCATTGAAATTGCAAAATTATCTAATAAATCACTTAATTGGCTATTGAATAAAGAAATTTAATAAAAAAGGGCTATGCTCTTTTTTATTTTACTGATAGGTGAAGATATCATAAAAATATTTCATCTTTATCTAATTCAGATTCATCTTCTCCCCATAACTCATTTGATAAATTATTTAATTTATTTATATTACTAATTATTGAATTTTTCAAATAACCGAATTTATTTTCAATTTTTTTACCATCTTCATCAAAAAAGTTTCTTTGTAATACTCTTGGAATAATATAATGAATAATAGTTAATAAATCTTTATACTCATTTCCATTAGCAAGTAACTTATCAAATAATTTGTCATAATAAAAAACCTGTGAATCATCACAAGTTATATACCTACTTCTTATCAATTCATTTGTCAAATAATTATGCTTGTAATCCTCAAAAGTAGTTTTATCAACTTTATCATTTTGTTCTTCAATATTTTGTATATTAGTATTTATTTGTAAACCACTTTGGGTATGCCCTTCATCCGCATACCCTTTTTGGTAATTCGGATGAAGTGTATATGGAACTTCATATATAGAATAATCATAGTAGAATCTTCCGTTTTCATCCTGCATTCTAGTTCTTATTAAATACTTATTATTTTCAAGCTCCTGTAGAATATTTCTAATAGCTTTTATACTTTCCTTGCTTATTGCTTCTAACCCTCTTAATGAATAATCCCAATCTGTTGGTAACGATAACATAAACGATAATAAACCTTTTGCTTTATAACTTAAATTTTTATCTCTTAAATGGTAATTAGACATTACCGTATAATCCCTTGTTTTTTCTATTTTAAAAATTGACATTTTAACCTCCTTAAAATCAAAAAAATTGTTAAATCCAAAAAATAATTTAGCAATTTTTTATAATATTGGTACTTAAAATATCAAAATAATGGTGTCCCCGAGGTGATTCGAACACCCACTCTTCCGCTTAGGAGGCAGACGCAGTATCCACTTGTGCTACGAGGACATACAAACCCATCTTAACATAGAAATGATAAAATAGGTTCATTTTTTTTAAAATAATACGTTTTTTTTAAAGATAGATAGAAAATATTGCGACACTTTTGCGACACTTTTATCTATCATAGTCCTATCCAGCCCCTAAAAACTGGACTTTTTTAGTAACATAGTTCATCTCTTAGGAGGCGAGTACTCTATCCAACTGAGTTACAAGGACAGGAAGTACTATTTTTCAATAGTAATCACGTTGTATAAAAATATTAATAACATACTTAGTTTTAAAGCTAGTTTAAAATGAGCCATTTCATATGTTGCCGCACTTTTATCCATTAAAGATACTAAAACAGCTGCTTTAGACTTAGGTAAAGTTTTAGACATGGGAAACATGTGAGATTCAATTATGTTTTCTTGGGTCTCATTAAGTTCAAAGTACTTTTTAGCATTTACCATAGCCATATGAGGATGGGTATATAATCTTTGGAAAGAAGTATCGTTTCCTAGATCAACATCATCATAAAAATCATGTAAAAGAGCCGCTCTAGTTATTTCTTTATAGTCTTTCATATGAAGTATTGTAGCAACATTATAACTATATTTAGCAACACGAAGGGAATGTTCATATCTACTAATACCGTGGTGTAATTCCCTACTTAAACTTTTAAATTTATCATTATTTAATATATCTTCAACAATTATCTCAAATTCCATTTTCTTGGATAAAGACATAATATTTCACCTCAAGACTTCTAAAGTATACTACAATTTAATATATTTTTCAATTAGCCTAAAAAGACCAAGACTATATATATGAAAGAAGCAATACTTAAAAGTCCAACGGAAATGAGAAGATTTCTAATTCCAGCGTCTAATTCTTGGGAGTTAGTTTTTGTTTCTTTAGTGATTAGCACAACCATTTTAGATAGATTTATAACAGTAATTATTACAAATAGAGACGCTAGTAATAAAATACAATATTGAGCAAAGTTCATTATATCAACTACTTTCTATTTTTTATTATATCATAAGGTTACTTAGAATTAAGATATTTTTTTCTTTTGTTTAGAGTGTATGTCAAGGATGTCTTAGGATCTAGTAAGAGTTGTTTTACAGCAAGGATGGCTTCAGTATCTCTATTCATTTGTTTTAAATAGTCAATTAACATTTTTCTTAGGTAAAGAATTTTTCGTTCGTCCGGGTTCCAAATGCAGTCTTTGATAAGTTTTTGGGTTTCTTTGCTATAAGGAATTGGTAAGTCAAGTAATTGAACTAGGGAATCTTTGATGTCTCTTGTTAGGTAGTAGCCACTGGTGGTGCCAGCAAAGTATTTAGCGTACATGTTATCAAATAGTTCTTGTTGGTTGTCTAGAGTGTTTTTGCATTTATTTTTATCTTCAAAGCCTAGGTTTCTTAACTGACCAATATAGGATAGCTTGTAAATTGTTTGATAAAGTTGGGTCTTGGTATAGATATCACTAGACATTAGAAATGTTGCTAGTTCGTAGCCCCAGTCATGGTTTCGTTCAATTAATTTGTCAAATTCGGCGATACTCTGGATTAGGTATACTGGTTTTTGAAGACGGCCATTAAAGAAGTTAGAATTATATGTTTTGATATCATTTAGCATAGCTTTGGTTTCGATGGTTCCTACTTTGAATTGGTAGTTTTGATCTTGGATATAATTTTGATATACAATAGGTACGCCTAGTTTAGCTAATGGAGAAGTGATATTTTTTCTTAGGGTATCACTATAATCACCGGGGTTGTTTTTGATATTTTCTTGATGCCAAGCATTAAAGTCTCCGACACCTAAAATAAGGTCAATTTGGGGAGTGTCGGTGCTGGTGTAGCCTTTTTGGTCAAAGACGCCGGAACCGTAACCAAAGGCGATGTCACATTTAGGGCGTTTACTTATAAATTTTTTAATTGCTTGTTCTTTTTCTGGTTTCATAAAATCTCTCTTTCTTAAAGCAGTATATTCATTCTAACACTTATTTATATTTAGATACAAGTTTTTTCTTTAAAATAGAAAAAAGTATGATATAATTTAGTTATGCCTGTGTGGCGGAATTGGTAGACGCGCTGGACTCAAAATCCAGTGGTAGCGATATCGTGTGGGTTCGAGTCCCACCACAGGCACCATGTTTGATTGACACGAGCTAAGAAGGCTCGTTTTTATATCGCACTCATCAAGCGTTTTTTGCAGAATATTTGTGTTTCTTGTTGACTTATAAGAAATTAATTATTATAATGTTAGCGAGATATCTAATTTGCTCGTTAGATGCTTCTCAGTCCAGAATGTCTAAGAAGCACCTATTTAATGAATAGGTGCTTCTATTTTTTTCTCTTAAAGAGAAATTTAGTTCCTTTTTGAGGAATTGGTAATTTTGTCTATTAAGACTAAAATTACAATGAGTACAATTAAGTACTCCATTAAAAATTCCTTTCATAGGACTTCACTTCGCTTTCCATAAAAATATAAATTAAAAAAATATAAGTTTTGGACTGAGGTAAAAACACCTAACTATTAAATACATCTCGTAATTAATTATAATATATTTACCTTAAGATTACTAGTGATTTTACTCAATATGTTATTTTTTAATAAATATAGTTATGATATTCATAAGAAATATATATTTTGAAAATACCAAGAAAAATTATATAATAATATATGAAAGAATGTGAATTTATGAAGGAAATAGCAATTACTCCGCTGGGAACGATTTCACCCTACCCTAAAGGTAATAGAAACTGTCCAGGCTTTTTAGTTCAATATAACAATAATAAAATATTATTAGATTGTGGGAATGGCGTTACAAGATTATTAAATTTTCCTCAAGACTTAGAAAACTTAAATGTTATTATAAGCCATTATCACAAAGACCACTTTAGCGATATAGGAGCCATTCAATATGCTTCATATGTTTATCCCAATTTAGGCACATTAGATAAAAAAGTAAGAGTATACTTACCTAAAAATGACTTTATGTTTAATAAAGAAGCGATTATATCTAATAAAGAAAGTTATTTAGATTATATTGATATTGAAAATGGTTATAGTTTTTTAATCGACGATTTAAAAATAACTTTTGAAGATAATAAATCACATACAATTGAAACATTTATGACAAAGTTAGAAAATAGTGATTTTAAAATAATTTATACGGCAGATATTGGGACTTCTAACTTTGAAAGTTTAATAGACTTTTGTTTAGATGCGGACTTAATTATTTGTGAAAGTTCCCTACTTAAGAAATATAATTCAAATTCTAGTACTCATATGAGAGCTTATGATGCTGGAAGACTTGCTAAAATGGCGAATGCTAGGAGACTTTGGCTAACGCATTTCTGGCCAGAAGAAGATATAAGGGAATATTTGATGGAAGCTAAAGAAGTATTTACTAACGTTGATGGGGCTTTGGAAGGTAAAAAATTAATATTAAAAAAATAATCTTTTGTTATGGATGTAAAAAGACTTAGTGGAATTTTTCTCACTAAGTCCTAAATTTGTTATCTTGATAATTTTAAAGTATTACCATATTTTTCATTTATTCTTTCTAAAGCTCTATCAATATCAAATAAATTTACTCGAACTATTCCAGACTGGTCTGTATAACTTATTTCTTTTATTTCATAATCTGTCAATACTTTACCTAGTGGTGCTATTTCGTCAAAAATTACATAGTCTTGACTAGGAAAAATATCTGGAGTACTGTTAGATACCGCATTGAAATAGCCATGTACTTCTTCATATGTGCTAACAATTTGTTTGTTGTAAGTGTATTTTTCTAACATATTTAAAAATTTAGCATATTTTTCTTTATCGTTACTATCTTCATAATACATAGTTAAAGCGTCAATTCCTAAGCCATTATTCATTAGTTTTTCTTTTAAATATACAATTTGATACTCGGATTGACCTTGATTTTGATATTTTACTAAATATAAATTGTCTAGAGCATATGACTTTTCACTATTGCTTTTCAATTCTTGTTTTTTTGCTTCTAAAGTATTAATTTCATTTTCTAATTGAGCAATTTGTTCTTCTAAATCATTTCTTTTTTTATCATAATCATTTAGATAATCATTAACGTCAATTTCATTAGTCGTAATATTATTAGCAGCACTTTCTGTTAGTTTGTTTATTGAATTAGCATTATGAACTCCAATAACTAGTGAGCCAGTTGAAGTTGCAAGAACAAATCCTAGGCTACCAACTATAATTCTTTTTTTAAAGTTCTCACTAACTTTTAAATTTTTTATCATATAATAAATCCCCCTTAAATTACATTTTCTGCATTTATTGCTTAGTATATTAGCACATTTGTTTCTTAATGTCAACATTTTGTGCTTTTTCTATAATGAAATCTGTTACTCTACATGTTTGCGTATGATATTTTTTCATTTTATAATAAGTACAGATTATAGCTGCTATAAAGAATATATATTTTACTTATCATAGCATTAGAAATAAAATGAAAGTGAAAGGAAGGAAAAATATGTTTAAAGATTTAAATATTGTAGTAGGAATAACTGGGGGAATTGCTGCTTATAAGGCATGTGGAATAGTAAGTTATTTAAAGAAAATGGGAGCAAATGTTGATGTCATTATGACTAAGAATGCGACGGAGTTTATCACTCCCCTAACCTTGGAGACTTTATCAAATAATAAAGTAATTGTGGATATGTTTGATAGGGCTGATTACATGGAGGTTAAACACATAAGTTTAGCTAGGAAAGCAAATTTATTTCTAGTAGTACCAGCAACTGCCAATATAATAGGGAAAATAGCGAATGGAATTGCTGATGATATGCTTTCAACGACAATTATGGCAACTAAGGCACCAGTAATCTTGGCTCCAGCCATGAATAATGGCATGTATGAAAATAAAATTGTTCAAAGTAATATCCAAAAATTAAAACAATATGGTTATTACTTTATTGAACCAAGTGTTGGTCATTTAGCTTGTGGATATGACGCTAAGGGAAAATTACCAAAAACTGAAGAAATAATTGAATATGTTGAAACGTTAGTAAAGGAGAAGAATTAATATGAAAAAATATGTTATAACATCAGGAGGAATTAGTGAGAAAATTGATAATGTTCGTAAAATTACTAATTCTTCTAGTGGAAAACTAGGAATGACTATTGCTAATCATTTATTAGAAAGTAAGAGTGATATAACGATTTATTATGTTTGTTCAAAAAATGCTTTGAGACCAAATAATACGAGAGTTAAGATTATTGAAGTAGCAGGAACTTTAGATTTAAAAGATAAGGTTGAAAGCTTATTAAAAAACGAGAAAATTGATTATTTTATTCATACCATGGCGGTGGCTGATTATATGGTTGATTATGTTACGACTGTGGATAAAATGAAGAAAAGTTTCCTAAATAATAGTGATATGGAAGTAATAAAGGATACTAAGATATCTTCTTATGAAAATAATTTAGTCTTAGTTTTAAAGCCAACACCAAAGATTATAAGTTTGATTAAAAAGGAAAGTCCTTTAACGTACTTGGTTGGGTTTAAATTATTAGATGGTGTTTCTAAGAAAGAATTAATTGAGGTTGCTACGAGATTAAGAGATAAGAATAAATGTGATTTAGTGGTTGCTAATGATTTAGAGGATATTAGAAACAAAGAGCATAAAGCGTATATTATTGATCAGGAAGATAAGGTTGTTGAAGCTAGTGATAAAGAAGATATTGCAAAGAAGTTAGTAAGGATGATGGATAATGAAAGGTAAGATTTTGTTTGTTGGGGGAACTTGGAATTTAAATGAGGGAAAAAGTTCTAAAATTGTTGATTGTTTTGCTAAGTATATTAAGGCTGATGTTTATAATGGGGGAAATTATAATGATTTAAAGAAGATACTTGATAGTTGTACTTTATATGATGTCGTTATTTGGTGGGCTAATGTGGATAATAACTTAACAAAAATTAGAAATGTTAAAGAGATAAACTATAAAACAATGTTGGTTTCTTCTAAAAGGAATGATAATAATAAGTATTCTTTTCAAGATTTGTTGCAGAGGTCTTTTGAGTTGAAAGCAAATTTAACGGTGGAGTTTACGTTACAGGATGGTGTTTATAATATGATGTTGTTCGACCCACTAGGGAATGTTTGGTATGACGGGACTGATATTAAGTTATGTGCTCAGAAGATGCTAGAAAGATTAGATTTTATTAAAAGTATTACCCGAGTATCAACGGTAGCGGCGGAAGAAGATGTGGGTGCACTAGCGTGGTTTTTCAATATGTTTAAAAGTGAGATGTATAAATCTTTAGATAACCCAGTGGTGCCAATTAAGGAAGAGTTTTTAGGGATAGTAAAGAGTTATGCCGTAAAGCTTGCTAGAGCGACTTTTCAAACTAATGATGTTAAAAGATTTTTAGGTAATGCTTCGTTTAGATGTCCTAAGGGGTTCCCTTCTTTTAGAGATGGTAAGTATATTTTTGTTAGTAGAAGGAATGTTAATAAGGAGTATATTGGAATTGAAGATTTTGTGCCAGTGTATGAAAAAAACGATAAGATATATTATTGTGGGGACTTTAAGCCTTCGGTGGATACCCCTATTCAAGTTAAACTTTATGCCAAGCTGCCAAAGATAAATTACATGATACATACGCATTGTTATATTAAGAATGCTCCGTATAGCGAGACTGCGTTGCCTTGTGGGGCCATAGAAGAAGTATATGAAGTATTAAGGGTTATTGAAAATTATTATGAAAATGATTTTGATAAAGAGTTTTATGTAATTAACTTAAAGGGTCATGGAAGTATAATGCTTGGTAGTAAACCTAGTCTCTTTAAGAATATAGAAATTGTAGGAAGAAATTTACCAGAAAGAATGAATTAAAAAAAGCGCTTTTCAAAAGCGTTTTTATTGTTCTTCGCTATGTTATACATTTAGGAGGCTGATAGTAATAGCCAGCATATATTTCACTAAATTCAATATTACTATAATTCTTAAAAACATTACTGCACTTAATTGGCGTATTTAATGTTATAGTATCTTTTTTGAATTCCGAAGCTTGTTCATTATATTCTTTTGTATAATTTAAATGTTTAATGCATAGTATTATGACTTTAGATAAAAAATAGGAGCATTTAAATTTTGCAAAATATGATGTATAATGATTAACATATTAATGGAGGTTTATATATGAAAAGTGAAGAATTAATAAAATTAAAAGAAAAAGTTCAAGAAATAAAGCAAAAACGAGATAAAGTATTAGAAATTCAAGAAGAAATAAAAAAATTAGAAGAATGTGAAGAAGTTAAAAAATATATAAAATTATTAAGTGTATACGAGGAAATGATACCAGAAAAAAGCAAAAAAATCGTGGAATATACAGAAAAAGATATTATTAATATTGCTTTAGGTTATACAAAAATTACTCCAAGTGAGGATATATATGTTTATATAGGAACATATAAAAATAGCGATGAATTTGATATTGTTCATGGCCCTAGTGATATACTAGTTAGTAAAAATAATAAGGATGCTGATTATATTTTATATCAAAATTTAGAAGCAAAGTATGGTGGAACTGTTCAAGTTCCATATAAAAAAGCAGATGAATTTGAATCAAATCATAAAGTGATATTTCCGCAAAATGTAGTAAGTAGACAAAGATATTTTTATGACTTACAAGTAGAATACTTTAAAACAATGATTTTCGAATCTCCTGAAAAAGCAGAAGAAAAAATTAATAGTCTAATAAGAAAATAAGGAAGGTATCTTAAGTTTTGAGCTTTAATAAACAAGGTTTGAAACGCCAATACTTCAAAAAAAATCAAAATATTGTCAAATCTTAGAAATATGATAAAATATAAAGTACTTGTTAGGAGGCATTTTAAAAATGAGTAGAATGATAGCTAGAGAAATGGCAGGGAGAAGTGTAAAACTTATTCCAGGGATGGTTACTGGTCCAGTTAGTTTGTACGACGAATGGTTAAAATGGTTAGCATATGAAAGTAAGAAAGAAAAAAATTTACTTTGTTTAGCCAAAAATAATTATAATGAATTATCGTTAGAAGAAAAAAGCGCGGTCTTGGAAATTCAAAAGAATAAAGAAATGCTGCAATTATTTAGAAAATATGGTACTAAATCATGTTCAAAAGAAGAATATCTAAAGGTCTATGACTATATGTGCGATACTAAAATTGAAGATGTCATGTTAGAAAAATTATCTAGTGAAGAACTTACAGCAGCAAAAGAGAAAATAAAAGAATTAGCAGGACTAAATCTTGAGGAATTAAATTCAAGTATGCCAAATGACTTAAAGTCTTATAAAAAAATGTCGATGTTAGATGCTTATATTTTTCATGTGATTTCTAAGATTAGTTTTGTAAGAAACTTAAAAAGATTAGAAAACGAAATTAATAGTCAAATTAAAAAAAATGAAATTGTTAGAAGAAGAAGTTTAGAGATAGCTTCTAACCCACTCCGTAATAAGTAATTAAAAAAAGCGCTTTTCAAAAGCGTTTTTATTGTTCTTTAATTTTAACATTTAAAATATTTATTATTTCCATGGCTTGGTACATAGCAATAATGGCACCACGGATACTTTCAGGTGTAGTTATGATATTTTCTAAATCACAGGTACTTAGGTCGATATTGGCTAAACTGGTATTTCTTATGGTTGTATTTTTGAATGATGTTCTTAGGAAGACTGTTTTCTTTAAAGAGATATGTTCTAAGAAGCCTTCATTAAAGTTACATTCGAAGAAATTAGTATCGTTAAAACTAGTAAGATTAAAACTACTAAATTTAAAGATATCATTATCTAAGTTACAGTTTTGGAACGTACAGTTAGTGAATGTGGCTCCAACAAATTTAGAACTATTAAAGTTACTACTTTGGAAAGTGCAATAATCAAAGATACAATTGGAAAAATCAGTATCATTGATATTACTTTTTAGAAAGCTAACGTTGGTAAAAGTGGTATTTTTAAAGTTGCAATTATTTAATTTACATTCGGCGAAGTCTTTATTTTTGATGTGAAGATTAGATAGGTCTTCGCCATTAGCTTCGGTAGTTTCTAGGTAGCCATACTCATCAATTAGTTGGGACTTCATTTTTTTCTTCCTTATATATAGAGTTAAATAATTCACCTTCGTCAGTGGCCGTGGCCGTCTCAGGTAGTTTTGGCAAATCGTTTATAGTTGATAAGCCAAAGTAATCAAGGAAATCACTCGTTGTACCATAAAGATTAGGACGTCCTGGCATGGTAGATTTTCCTACTTCTTTAACAAGGCCTTTAGCTACTAGGCGTCTTAAAATATGGGCACAGCTGACACCTCTTAGGCTATCTATTTCTACTCTTGTTATTGGTTGATTATAGGCAATAAGAGCCAAAATTTCTAAGGCTGCCCCACTTAAAGAGTTAGTATCAGGGTTAACGATTAGCTTTTGGTAATAGTCTTTATGTTCTTTCTTCGTAGTTAGTTTAAAGGCATCACCAAGGTAGCTAATTCTAATGCCCCTATTATCGGTTTCATAGCTTTTCTTTAATTCCATAAGGAGACTTTTGGCTTCTTCTAAGTTAATTTCTAAAATATCACAGATTTGATTTAGGGTTAGCCCTTCTTCACCTACGACAAATAATAAACCTTCTAATATTCCTAACTTATTCATTTTCTACTCCTTCTATCACAATAGGGCTGAAATTACTTTCTTGTGTTATAACAACCTCTTTATTTTTACTCATGGTTAGTATTGATAAAAATGTAACGACGATATATTCTCTACTTGGTATTTCAAATAAGGAAAAGAAATCGATACGTTTTTGGTTTTTTAAGATATTTTTGATTTCTTTGGTACGGTCTTCAACGCTTATTTCTTTTTTGGTTATCTTGGTATGGAGAGGGGCTTCTTGCTTTTTACGGTCTTGGAAGGCTAGGATGGCTTTAACTAAGTCTTCAACATCGACTAATCCTTTAGGAAGTTTGGCTTCTTCATAGTACTCTTTTAAGCTTTCTGGTAGTTTGGTATATACTTCGTTTCTTTTTTCTTCTAACTCTTTAAAGGATGATGTTAGTTCTTTAATTTTATCGTATTCTAAGATTTTTTGACGTAAGTCTTCTTCAGTTTGGATACCAAATTCACTCTCGGTATCATCTTCTTCATCTTCTTTATGAATTAACATTTTAGATTTTAAATGAACTAATTCAGCAGCCATTACTAGGTATTCACTGGCAATATCGATGTTTAGGTTTTCCATATCATTAATATATTTTAAGTATTGATTGATTAAATCATGTAAGTTTATTTCATAAATATCCATTTTAGACTGTTTAACTAAATGTAAAAGAAGATCTAAGGGACCTTCGAAATCATTTATGTAAAATTGATAGTTCATTTTAAAACCCTCCTTAATTACAAGTGTATCCTAGGGCGTCTAGCTCGTATTTTATGGTATTAGCACTTGTATCTTTAACATAGTATAATGTATCGTTGGTTGTAAGATTAGAATTTACTATGTTGTAATCAATTGTGATGTTAGTTGTAAATTTATTGGTTTCGGGAACGAATATGGCGTTTACACCGGTTACTCTATTTAAGGTGTTTACTTTAGTTTGGGCATCGATATAGGTATTGGTGTAGTTAGTACTTGTATCACTGTATGTATCGGTATCGACTATTTTAGTAAGTTTATTATTGTAGAATGTGTATGTTAGAATGCGGTTATTAAGAGTACAAGTTAAGGTGTTGTTGATTAGGTTAGCATCAGGATATTCGTCCGCTTGTTTTTCGACGATTTGGAAAGTAGTGGCACTTGTATAGATACTTTGGTTGACCAGACTTTTTACAGAGACTGTGCTGTTGGCATTTAGACTTGGGGTATTAACTAAGGCACTTCCTAGGTAGGTTTTGGCATCATCATAAAATTCTAAGAAGATTTTATGGGTGGTGAAACTGTAGGTTGATGTACTTTTGTTAGTTACGGTGTAGTTAATATAATAGTAAGCGCCGTCTTGTTCTTTTTGGAAAGCGGTGTACTCGATTTTGTCAAGGGTTGCGGTTTCAGTTGCTGCTAGGGTGTATGTTTTTTTCTTTGGGGGTTCTTTTTGGGTGTCATCTTTAGTATCAGTATTATCCTTAGTAGTGTCAGTATCAGGAATGCCGTCGTAGATTTCGCTGTTATTGCTTATCCCCAGCTTATCTAGAATATCACTGAAGTACGGAGTTACAATAGGTATAAAATAGATTACGGCAATTAGAATACCAAAAAGAATTAGCATGGCAACGGGACTTTTTTGCGTGTCCTTTTTTAGCGTACCAATACTTTTTTCCTCACTAGCAAATTTAGGTAGTTCGATTTCGTTAGTAGTTTTGGGTGTTACGTTTTGGGTTTCTGGTCTTGGCTCATTTTGATTTAGATTACTTTGGTTCATTTAAGTATCCCTCTCATTCTTCTTTATAATTATATCAATTTTTCCTAGGCGTTGTAAATAGTAAGCCGTGTAAAAAAAGATACTCTTGGGTTAGAAAAGTATCTAATTTTAATCTTTAGATTTGCAGAACAAGGTAGTGATAAAGGCGAATATTACCGCCCCACTGATACCTCCTGATGTTGTTGTTAGAAGATTAGTAAACATTCCTAGAACACCTTTAGTTTTATAACCTTCAAGACAGGCTTGGTATAAAAGGTTACCGAAAGATGTTATGGGAACACTGGCAGCAGTACCAGCGAAGGCGATAAATTTTTGATATAGTCCAAAGAAGGAAAGGATAGCCCCGACGACCACTAATATGGAAGTTACATGGCCGGGAGTAAGATTAGTATTATCTAGGATAAGTTCTCCTAGTAGACAGATTAGACCGCAGAATAAAAAGGCATTAATGTATATCATCTGTTACCTCCAAACTTATAGCGTGAGCGATACTGGGAATAGTTGATTTTTGATTGACAAGAGTTGGGGAATGAAGTGAGCCCGTACCGATAAGAAGTATC
>CALBBI010000101.1:0-1304 GCA_937926935.1 uncultured Bacillota bacterium | reverse complement strand
AACAGTTGAGCCTTTTATTAAGAATGATTATTTTATTGCTAGTTATATTAATGGTGAGTGGTCTGATAGTATTCCTGGTAAGAATGATGGTTATATTGTAGATAAGATAGTTTGTGATAACGGAGCCACAGGTACTTGGGATAATGAAGAATGGGGTATTAACATAAGAAATGCTACTAAAAAGATTAAGTGTGGGGTATACTTTAAACAAGTAACTATTGCTGAGCAAATTTCAATCTTAGCAAGTGCTGATACGATAAATTTTGCCACTGATGACCCTGATAATGACATAAGATATATTGGCTCTAATCCAAATAATTATGTATATTTCAATTGTAGTGATTATAGTAATCAAAGTGATAGTACCTGTGAGAAATGGCGTATTATTGGTGTTTTTAAAAACGTAACTAAGTCGAATGGTACTAAAGAAGATTTAGTAAAAATTATAAGAAATGATTTTATTGAGAATATAGCATGGGATAGTAATAATGCAAATGATTGGTCAACTGCTACTTTGCAAACAACTTTAAACGGTGAATATTATAATGGAACATATGCAACAGGAGCATTAAAAAATGATTCAACAAGAAATGCCATCGAAAGTGTAGTATGGAACTTAGGTGGTACGGCAAATTATAGCGATTCAAGCAATGGTCTAGCTAGTCATTGGTATGGCTATGAAAGAGGAACAACAGTATATCGTAGAAGACCAACAACATGGCTAGGAAGAATAGCTTTGATGTACCCAAGCGATTATGGCTATGCTACATCAGGAAACTCTACAACCGATAGAAAAACATGTTTATCAAAAGAACTTTTTAACTGGGAAAGTGCAAATGACTGTTATAACAATGATTATTTATTTAATGATAGTTACTATCAATGGACTTTAACACCTGAATCGTCCCTCTACCACGGCATCTTCTGTGTGTTCACGAAAGGTAGTGTCAAACGCTACTACGTGGACTCTGGCGACCTTTCTGCCCGTCCTACTGTGTTTCTGAAATCTAATATCTCTATAACATCGGGAGATGGCAGTAGTGCGACTCCATACCAATTAAACTTACAATAAAGACAATACAAAACGTATTCGTCTTTTTTTGACTAAATATTCAAATAAAGAATTATAAAATATAGATGGTGATGAAATGACCATCTATATAGACATAGTAATAATATTAAACTTTATATTTGATATGATGTTACTCTTAGTAGTAAATATAACATTGAAAAGAGGAGTAGGAATAAGAAGAATAATACTAAGTAGTTTAGTAGGAGAAATAAGTATAATATTCTTTTTAATA
>CALBBI010000100.1:0-4029 GCA_937926935.1 uncultured Bacillota bacterium | reverse complement strand
ACAAGAAATAATAGTTTATTTCTAGAAAAATACTCCTACTTTTGAAATTGAAAAATGTAAGAAAAAATATCACATTTTCACCTCTTAATACCGTTTTATGGTATTTGCTGGTGAAAATCAAACATTTAAACCCAAAAATAAAAGACTATAATTTTAGTCTTCTACCGCTTTCAACTTATCCAAAGTAACCTTTAAAACATCAACAGTCTTTAATCTCAAACCCTCAATTGCATTATCAACATAAGGAGTAGCCTTAACAACTGCCATATTCTTTAAATCATCAAGTTTTTTCATAATTTCTTTAGCTTTCCTCTTTGCCCCAAGAGCCGACTCTTCTAAATCAAACTCTTCCAAAGAAACTTTTAACTCCGTTAATTTCTTTATCAAAAGATTTCTTACATCTTCTTTATCTAAGTCTTTAACATAATTAACTAAATCATTAATCTTAACTTTTAACTCTCTACGAGTATCCTCTCCTGACTTAGGCGCTAGTAAAATACCAGTCCCCACCCCAAGAGCAAAACCAACAAAGAAATTTTTAAACTTTCCCATGTTAATCCTCCAACTCTTTAACTTCTTTAGTCTTCTTTTTTCTAAAAAGACGTCCAATAACTCCTGAAACTCCTTCTACTACTTTATCAGTAATTGAAACAATTCTATCAGTTGTATTATCAATAATACTAAATATTCCATTCAAACTATTAACTTTAGTACTAACACTATCTACAACATCATCTACTTTATCTAAAGTCTTAATAATTCTAACTCCAATAATAATTCCAATAACTAATATAATAATTAAAAGAACATAAATAACTAATGGTAAAAATACTTGTAAAAATTCAATAAACATAACTAATTATCCTTTCTATTCTCATACATTGAATCTATTAAATTAAATAAATCACTTTCCAGTGTACCTTCACTACTACTTTGATTATCCTTACTATCTTCCTTAACTGGATTAACAACTTCATTCTTATCTTCTTTAGTCTCTTCAAAGATAATATCTTGTTTTGGAATATTAACCACTGGTTCATCTAAATGACTTTCTAAGTCCGTTATCTTAATCTCAGCCGTCTTAGTTAGAACATCATCTTCTTCTGTATCGTCATTTAAAAGCTCTACTACAGGATTTTGAACCTCAATATCCTTATCACTTTCAAAGTTCTTCAACGGATCTTTCTTTTCGAATTCCTCTTCTAAAACCCCAAAAGCTTTCTCTCTAACTCTATCTACATCCATAACTTTAGGTAAAGTTCCTTCACTAGACGCTCGAGGTAAGATATCTTCTTTCTTATAATTCTTATCTAAAATACCATATACTGGCGAAATAACAGGTGATGGTTTAAACTTATGTTCCGTAACCGGTTCAACCTTACTAGTACTAGAAACACTATTATATCGCTTCTTAACATCTACTCTCGTATCAACTCTAGTATCTCTATTATCTATCCTAATATCCCTTCTTACTTCTTCCCTACGTTGTTCTTCTCTTTTTTCCGTCTCTAATCTTCTTTGTTCTAACGCCTTAGCTTCCCTAGCTTTCCTATCACGTTCTAACAATCTATTCCTATTAATAGCCGCAATACGATCAAATTCTTCTTCATCAAACGTTTGAAAAGGACTTTGTTTTTCTTCTTCCTTCTTAGGAGACACAACTTCTTCTTGTTTAGTCCTAACCTCTTCTACTTGTTTAGTCTTAACTTGACTTACCTTCGGTCTAACCTCACTAGTCTCTTCAATAGTAGGAATATCATTATCTTCTTCCTCTTCAAATAATATATTTTTTATTTTACTCATAAATCCCATAAGTTAAACACCTCTAATCAATTAAATCTGGGTCATTGGTTTCTTCTTTATAATCATTATTTGCTTCTACTTCTAAGAAATTAGATTCTGTCTTTTTCGTTTCAAAAATATTAAATTCTATCTCTTTTGAAGTTAAAACATTTTCTCCTACTAAGTTAGTAAGAATATCATTATTATATTTAACACTAGATAATATAATCATCGAATTAGCAAAAGCTACCTCTAAATCACTCTTATCTACTATCACTTCTATTTTAGCATAATTATACATAATTTCAAGAAGATATCTATCATTCTTAAGTTCATTTACTTCTACATACCCAAATTTATCTTTATTATTTATTTGTTTACTATATAAAGCCTTACTATCCTCTTCATACTTAGAAATTACTCTATTATAAAAACTTATAACATCAACATACAAGTGATAACTATACTTTCTACTATTAATAATCTCGTTATACTCTGAGCCTCCTCTAACATAAAGTCCTTTAGGAGTATAGTATTTATATCCCGTACGATAATTATTATACATTTCATAATTACTATCCGTAATAGTTGCTTGTAAGCTATTAAAATTTTTATCTATATCATCTTTATTAGTTAAATTCTTATTGATATTTGTACAGCCCGACGCTAATAAAACAATGGCAATTAGTATAAATCTTTTCAAATCATCGAAGCCTCCTTTTACTTGTTAATTATATCAAATAAATTTATTTTTTAACAGCCCTTAAATAATATATTTTATCTCCTTGTAAACGAAATTTATGTTCATACTCGGTCTCACTATATACTTTATCTGTGCTCCATAAATCAAGTGATATATCTTCAATTTTATATCCATAATTACTTAAAGAAATAATACTACTTTCAAACAAAATCGTATTATCTGTCTTTTGTACAATCTTACAAGTATCCTTAAATACCTTATCATAAAGACTTAAAAATATCTCACTCGTTAACCTTCTTTTAGCATGTCTCTTCTTAGGCCAAGGATCCGAAAAATTTAAATATATCGTATCAATTTCTTTATTAAACCATTTATCTAAGTTCAAAGCATCCCCATTAATAAATACTAAATTATTTAACTTTAAATCTTCACATTTTTGTAAAGCCCTAGCAATAACCGAAGTATATTTCTCTAACCCTACAAAGTTAACACAAGGGTTCTTAATAGCCATATCAATTATAAAGTTACCCTTACCAGTTCCTACTTCTAAGCAAATTGGATTACTATTTTTAAATACACTCTGCCATTTATCCCTATAAACTTCCGGATTTTCTATTAAACACTTACTATTACTTACAATTTCACTCGCATTCGCTAAATTTCTAATACGCATTTTATCACTACTTTCTTAAATACTCATATAATTAATTAGGAGGCTTATTATGTTAAGATCAAGAGATTCTTTCTTTGCACAATCTAGTATGAACCAACAATCATATTTTCCTAATCCTGGTTACCAACAAATGCCCCAATATCAAACAGGACCATATCAAGCTAGTGGCGCTAATAATTACTTTTATTCCGGTCCCACTCCCAATCCTACGACCAACTATCAGCCAAATTACCAGCCAAGCTATAACCAAAGCAACAATTATACCGAGGATTTCGATAATCGTCTAGCTAAAATTGAACGTAGTCTAAATCGTCTCGACGCCAGAATTACCAAGTTAGAAAATTCAGCTAATATGATTAGTCAAGACGTATCTAGTTCGATGTATATGGTTTAACTTAGTCTTTCAAAAGTCTAAGTTTTTTTAAATATTTATCCATTTGTTCTTTACCAAAAACACTTTGAAACAACCCCATTTTATAAGATACACTAAAATAAATAATAATTCCCACTATCGCATTAACCACAATGTATAATAGATTACTCATATTACTATCAATATTAGAGTGATACACACTTTGTAATAAGACTAATCCCAATACCATAACAAGACTTGGTACTAATATCTTAAACGAAGTCTTAATCGCATCCATATAATTTATTTCTTTTTGTTTCTTTCTAATACTTACTAAAGATATTACTATTGATAATGAATAACCAATTATTGTTGCTACAATTGCACCTAAGTACGAAGGAATACCTATCTTATTAAATAATAAAATCAAAGGTAAATCTAATAAGGCATTGGTTAGAAAACCCGAAATTGCTGATTTATAAACAACCCCAAATCTATTTAAAGACTGCATTATACTTG
>CALBBI010000099.1:0-7493 GCA_937926935.1 uncultured Bacillota bacterium | reverse complement strand
GTTTGTAGTGCTGATAAGTATATAGAAGAGGGTTATAAAGCATTAGATAATTATGATGGGGATATTACTTCTAAAGTAGAAATTACTAAAAATGATAAGTTTATTTACTATCAGGTTCGTGATAGTTCAAAGAATGAATTTGGTATAGGTAGAATATTAAGAATAAAAGATGATGAGGCACCTACTATTAATTTAAATGGAAATAGGGAGATTTCAATTCAAGTTGGTGGTAGTTATGAAGAACTTGGCGCTGTTGCTAATGATAATTGTGATGGTGATATAAGTAGTGATATTACTATTGAGGGTAATGTAGATACTAATAAAGTTGGAACTTATCAAATTAAATATACTGTAAAGGATAAAAGTGGTAATACAGCCTCAGTACTTAGAACAATTAATGTTTTTGATCCTAATACTAATAGTGGGACTATTTATTTAACATTTGATGATGGCCCCGGGGCATATACTACCCAAATTTTAGATATTTTAGATAAGTATAATATTAAAGCAACTTTCTTTGTTACAAATAATGGTTCAGATGAAGTTTTAAAAGAAGAATATGATAGGGGACATACTATTGGGTTACACTCAGCGACACATCAATGGAGTATCTATAATTCTGTAAGTAGTTATTTTGATGATTTAAATAGTGTTCAAGCTCGTGTAGAAAGAGTTACTGGTCAAAGGTCTTCTTACATTAGATTTCCAGGAGGAAGTTCAAATACCATTAGTAGGTCTCGTTCTAAGGGAATAATGACTACTTTAACCCAAAAAGTTCAAGAAGAAGGATATAAATATTTTGATTGGAACGTGTGTGTTGAAGATGCGGGAGCTTGTGCTAAGCGAAATGTTAATGATAAAGAAGCTTGTGTTTATAATTATTTTACGGGATATCTAAGTAAGAATAGAGTTAATGTAGTGTTACTTCATGATATTAAGGGCTATACTGCTAATGCTTTAGAAGATATGATTAAATATGGTTTAGAACAAGGATATACTTTTAAGGCTATTAATGATGATACGCCAATGATTCATCAAAGAGTAAATAATTAGAGGAGTAAGTTATGCATGCGGTTTATATACATATACCTTTTTGTAAAAGTATTTGTACTTATTGTGATTTTTGTAAAGTATTAAAAAATCCTTATTTTGTAACGCCTTATCTTAATAGTTTGATTAAAGAAATTAATGAAAAGTATGATAATGAAACTATAGAGACTTTATATATTGGGGGAGGAACCCCTTCAGCGTTAGATATTAAAGACTTAAAGTATTTATTAGAAACTTGTAAGATATTTAAGCTAAGTTCGAATTATGAATTTACTTTCGAATGTAATGTTAATGATATAAATGACGAGCTATTGGATATTTTGAAAGAATATGGAGTCAATCGCTTAAGTATTGGAATTGAGTCTTTTGATAAGAATAAACTAGAATTTATGGGAAGACGTCATGATGTTAAAGAAGTTGAAGAGAAGATAAAGCTGGTACGCAGTCATGGTTTTGGTAATATTAACTTAGATTTAATCTATGGTATCCCTAAAGAAAGTGTAGGAACTTTAAAGAAAGATTTAAAAGAAATAATTAAGTTAAATCCGGAACATATTAGTACCTATTCACTTATTATTGAAGATAATACGGTTATTGGTAATACGAAAATGGTACCAATTGATGAAGATTTAGACTATGAAATGTATCAAACAATAATTAAAATTTTGAAAAAGAATGGTTATGTTCATTATGAAGTAAGTAATTTTAGTAAGCCTGGTTTTGAGTCTCGTCATAATACTAATTATTGGAAAAATAGAGAATATTATGGTTTTGGAGTGGGGGCCCATGGTTATATTGGTAACGTAAGATATGAAAATACGAGGAGTATTGTTAATTACATTAATGGTCGTACGGTTTTAAATCAAGAAGTATTAAGTAAGAAAGATACTATGGATAATGAAATTATGTTATGTTTTAGATTACTTAAAGGGTTAAACTTACAAGAGTTTTATGATAAATACGAAGTTAATATTCAGGAAGTGTACGATTTAAAACCATTACTTAAAGATAAAGAACTAATATATAAAGATGGATATTTATTTATTAACCCCGAATTAATATATGTAATGAATGAAATATTAATTAAGATCATATAGTTTTCTAGGTGATAGAATGCTTATTGCACATAGAGGAAAAGTAGATAGTATTAACAAGGAAAATACAATTGAGGCGTTTAAAGCGGCCATAAATGATATAAAATATGACGGCTTTGAATTAGATATTAGAGAAACTAAAGATAAAAAAATCGTTGTTGTTCATGATTTTGTTGTGGATAATAAGCTAATTAAGAGAGTTAATTATAAAGAGTTAGAACGCTATAACATTCCTCTTTTAGAAAGCGTTTTAAAATTAGATACAGAAAAAATAATAATGATAGAAATAAAAGATCCTAATATGGATATTAATGCTTTAAGTAAATTATTAGAAAAATATCAAGATAAAAAGATATATTTAATGAGTTTTTATAATAATGTTATTAAAGAATTTTTAAAACTTAGTCATACTTGTAAATGCGGTATATTAAATTATGGCTTTAACCATGAATATTCGTATAATGAGTATGACTTTATTTGTATTCTAGATTTTTCTTTAACTGATAATATAATTGATTACTTTAGAAGAAGAAAGATAGAAGTATTTAGTTATGGCTTACTTACTAATAAACTTAATATTAAAGAATATGTCAATTATATTATTGATAATAAGAATTAAAAATGATAAAATAAACATAGTAAAGAGGTATATTATGGATAATGAAGATTTAGAAAAAACAAAGTCTTTAAGTGATTTGAGTGATTTAATTGCCAAAGAAACTGAAGACGTTTTGCCAAAAAATAGTGACACTTTAGAAGATGATATTTTAAAGAATTTAGAAGAACCTAAAGAGGATGTTTATAACGATTTAATTACTCATGATATTGAACTTGCTACAAGAACTAAAGAGATAGAAGAGAGTAAGGAACCTAAAAAAGAAAACTTAATTGATAAGTTTAAGAAGCTACCAAAGAAAACAAAAGCATTAATTATTGGACTTGTTGTGGCGGTGATACTTCTAATTGTGATAGTGTTAGTTATTGTTTTAACACATAAGAAACCACAAGACGAACCAACGCCGGAAGAACCTTCAATCGTGATTGATAACGGAAATTATCGTTATGAAGATGGTACTTTAAAATTCTTAAATGAATCTAATACTCAAATTGGTAGTTATGAGTGTAATAATAAAGAAGAAGATAAGTGTTATGTAGCATATTTAGATAATAATGAAGATGATTTAAATGTATCTAAAAATATGTATGAATCAAATGAGTTAATAAATATTCGTAGTAGTATTTATCATAATCGTTATGTCTTTATTGTTGATTCAATTGATGATAAACCAGCTATTAAACTATATGATATGTTAGAAAATAATGTTATTGGTGAATACTTTGGAGTTAAAGCTTATGATACTGATAAAAGTGATTATGTTGTTTTAAAAGATAAATCAAATAAATATGGTTTATATGAAATTAGTTCAAATGAAGTTAAAACAATTATCGAACCAAGTTACCAATATATGGGAATAATTAAGAAAGATACTAATGATAAGATAATTGTTAAAAAGAGTAGTGGGTATTATTTAATTGATTATAATAATAAGACTTTAACTAAGTTAATTAATAGACCTATATATGATTATAATGAAGATTATATTGTAGTTAAAGATAATAATTCTTATAGTGTAGTTAATTATGATGGTACTGAGGTATTAAGTAAGTATGATTATGTTTCATTAATAAATAAAGAATATGTTGCTGTAGTAGTAGACCATAACTTATATATTAGAGATTATAGTAATCATAAATTTAATGAAACGGGATATCAATTAAGTAATGAATATTATAGTGGCATTAGTATTTATAGTGAAGATGGCTTGTTAAAGAGTACTAATTATGCTTATAAAGTTAGTATAAATAATGATAATGCGACAATCTATGTTAAAAATGAAGATAAAGTAGAAGAAAATGGCTTGAACTTAAAAGATGGTTTAGCATCAATTAATATTGCTCATTATTCATACTTAAATGGTGTTTTATACTTTTATAAAGATGATGATAAGACGGAAGTACTTGGTAGTTATGCTTGTAGTAATAAGAATGATTTGAGTACTAATAGTAATCTAAGTACATGTATGGTTGCTAATGATAATACTAGAGATAATAACTTTAAAAATCATGCTAATACGGAATATTTATTACCAGTAGTTGCTAGTAGATATGTATTTATTAGAGATAATATGGATACTAACGCTAGTGAAGTTAAATTATATGATTTAAAAGATAATAAGACAGTAGCAACTTATAGTGCCGTTAGTGCTAATATATTAAATAATGATAATACTTTAACTTTCTATGATAATGAGATTAAAATAATTGTAAAAAATAAGAGTAATAAGTATGGTTTGATATCATTAAATAGTAATGGTATTACTAAGATATATGATTTTATCTATGATAGTATGGAAAGATTTGGAGAAAATTATTTAGTATCAAGTAATGGAGAATATAAAGTATTATATAGTAGTGATTCGGCTTCTTTAGGATATTCAGGTAAGATTTATGATATAAGTGGTAATTATGTAGTAGTTAAAGAACATGATAAATTTTATTTATATAAGACAGATGGTTCTAAAGTAAGTGATACGGGATATAAAATGATTAAATTACTAGGAAATACTTGTTATTCGTATATTGATGATAGTAATACTTTGATTATTTCAACGTATGATAATACTAAGATAAGTACCGGTTTTGTAATAAGTGATACTACTAATGAATTTGATTTATATAATAGATATTCATTAAGTAATGTATCTGGTAATGTTTTAGTTAATGTCTTTGATAGTAATAATAATCGTATTCATAATGAAACTTATGATTTAAAAAAGAATAATGAGGAGAAAACAGAGTAATAATGAAACCAAGAGATCGTAAAAGTACTTTTATATTAATAATAATATTACTAGTGATAATGGTTCCTGCTACAATTGTAGGAACTGCTTTCCATGTAATAGAAGCTAATAAGCCAATAGAGACTTGTGATTTACAAGTAGGAACAGTATGTTATAACTGTGAATATAAGAATGGTTATTGTAACTTTGCTATTAATTATAATGATGATGCGAGATATAGTTTGAATTATTATAAAGAAAGTGATGGCGCCTTTGTATCGGTAGCGGCTAACTATGCGTTTATTGCGGATACAGATAAAGTTACTAGTAGTGGGTATGCTGATAATACTATTATAAAAGCTTTGGACTTAACAACCAATAATGCCCAAAACTTTATGGGAGTTAAGAACTATAATATAGGAATAAGTGGTGGCATTTATTTTGTCTTAAATGATCAAGGCAAATGGGCCATGGCTAGAATAGACCAACAAATTACAACTTTAACTAACTTTGAGTATGATTATATAGGTGCTCATAATAAAATTGTTGAAGGAGTGTTAGATGGAACACGTTTTGCAGTTTTAAAGGATAATCAATGGATGATAATTGATAGTTCGGGCTCTGTAGTGTCAACACCATTAAGTGAGCAAATATATGATTATAATGATTATTATATTGCAACAAATAGTGGTAATGGAACATATAGTTTATATAGTTATGGGGGAGCACCTTTAACAAATACGAAGTTTACGTATGTATATTTTATTGATAAATATATTGGAGTGATTGATGAGACGGCAACATTTATGGTTTATAACCAAAATGGTAATGTTGTTAGTAATACTTATGATAATATTAGTCCAAGTTCAGTAAGTTTGGAAAATGGAGAAAATGGTGTATCAGTGTATGTTAATGGAGTTTTAAGAGAAACATTAACTTAAGATAAGATTTGAGATTGAACTTGTCAACAAAAAGTAGACAATAAAAAGATATTTATTTAAACCCTAGTTGAGTTCTATACTCAATTGGGGTTTTATAGTTTAAAGCATAACTTGGTCTTAAATAATTATGATCATATATAATTGCATTTATATAATCCTCAACAGTATCATAATCATCTTGATTAAAATCAATATACATTTCTTTTTTTAACCATCCATTTTTAGATTCAATTATTGGATTATCTGTTGGTGTTCCTATTCTCGACATTGACCTAGTTATGTTATAATCTTTATGTGCATTATTAAATGCCACTGAGGAATATATTATGCCTTGATCAGAGTGGAAAATCGTCTCTTGGCTTTTATATCCTCTTTTTATTTTGTCATTTAACATATCTTGTAAGGCATCTTTATGATTTTTCATACTTACTCCGTGATAAAATGGTTTAACATCTGAACCTATTATAGAATCATCAAATGCATCTACATAATATGTCCAATCATATCTTTGTCTTTTAAACCATATCATTGTCGTATCTGATGTTATTTTCTCTAATGGTCGTATAGTCTTCCAATTGTTATTAATAAGATTTGGATATTTAATCGATTCTTCACCTGGTTTTTTATAAATGGAATAATGTCTAGCTTTACTTCTTATTTTTAATATCTTACATACTTTATGAACTAAATTATCTGATACAACCCAACCAGTTTCCTTACGAATTAAATAATTTATTCTATGATAGCCATAACTTGGTTTTCTTTTATGAATATCTCTAATTAAAGATTCTAAATCTCTACGATTTATTTCATATTGATTTAATATATCCTTTGTTTTTAACCATTTATAATAACCACTTCTAGAAATATTCATTATTTCACATAATGATTTAACAGAATATTCTTTACTTAATGTTTCTACAATTTCAAATTCTTTTTGTTTTATTTCTTGAATACTACAACTGAACCATCTCCTTTCACTAGGTATCCTTTTTTTAATCGTTCATTCTCAATTCTTAATTTCATATTTTCATATTCTAATTTTTCTATATCTGTTAAATTTTTCTTATTTGAATATTTGCATAAAGGATTTCCTGGTTTCTTTTGATTTTCTAATCCTTTAATACCTTGTTCATTATATTTGTTTAACCATTTATTAGTAATAGAATGACTTATTCCTTCCTCTCGTTCTATTTCCCAACAACTTCGTCCGTTTAGCATTTGTTCAACATATTTTAATTTTTCTTCTTTTGAATAATATTTGTTTTTACCACCTTTTGGTCTTCCTTGCATATTTTCATCTCCTTTACTAAATTATACCAAAGAAAAAGTAAACACATCTTTTTTGTGTCTACTTTTATCTTACAACTTCAATTTGAGGTCTTATCTTTTTTGGTTATATAAAACTCTGAAGAAGACATACTATAAATGGTGATTATATGAATAAATATATTATGTTTTTGATAATCTTAGTAATAAGTCCGGTAATTATGTTTAAGATGAATGGTTTAAGCTTAGAGAAAAAGGCTGAAGTTAGTAATCAAAGTACTGAAGAAAGTACCTTAGTA
>CALBBI010000098.1:0-19249 GCA_937926935.1 uncultured Bacillota bacterium | reverse complement strand
TTGTTTTTCCTATATAATATTTATACATGGAGGAAAAATTATGAAAGACGATGTTATAATTGATACGTGGACTGCGGAGCAATTGGCATTAATAATTTCTAGTCTTAATGACGAGGAAAAGAAGTTATTGTTAAAAAAAATACGAGAACTTATGGAGGATAAAGACAAAGATAGCTATAAGAATATTATTCGTAAAATTAAAGAATTGAAACGTTATACTTATGATACGTTAAACATGGGAAACCGAGAATGTGAAGGCTGGACTTTTAGTATAGTTACCGACCATCATTTAAGTAGTACAGATATTTTTTGGGGTTATCCGCTTGACGATTATCCTTCTTTTGAGCAAATATATTCAAAAATAGCAATTTCGAGAAAAGCCAAAAAGGATAGTTATGCACCTATCCATGAAAGAAAGTATAATTTGATAATGCAAGAAATAGAAGAAGTTACTCAACAAATAAAAGATATTTCTGCAGAACTTGATAAAGCATTGGAGCCTTACTGCAATAGTTTTGAAATAACTAATAAACGTGGGATACCAGTAAAGTGCTTAAGGTATTTAAAGATAAATGATTATAAAATTATTTATTCTAATCTTGTAAAATCTAGGGGTGCTTTAAGATTTATGGAGACTTTTGATAATGCTGTGTTTGCTCTTTTGAATTTAAATGTCCCTCATTTTGATTATATTGAAAAATATAGTGGTTCTATAAAAGAAACATTAGATAAAATGACGCCTGAAGATTATGAAATATCATTATACGATATGGCTATAAAGAGAAAAGATTTATATAAGTATCTAATTTACTTATATGATTATATTCCGAAGCTATGCGATGTTTATGGTCATAATTTAGATAAAGTAGCTGAGAAGACGCATAAATGTGTTTATTGTCAAAAAGAGCTACCTTTATGCTGGCATGATAATATAGTATTACCTGAAACTGCAGGTGAAGTGTTTAAACAAACGGGACTTACTATAGAAGAGTTATATGGGGATGAGCCAAGCTATGACGAGAAATCTCTTAGTGTGGCAGACAAAAAACTATCTTTATCATTGAAAAAAAGGTTAGAAGAAAAGGATATTAATCAAAAATAAAATTTCTTTAAGAAAACTATTGCTATTATTAATAGTATGTGATATGATTTAAATGTATGAAGTGTGCTTTATGTGAACATGGAGAAGGAATAGTAGTTAATATAAATTAAAATCATATTTCATACAAGAGGAGATACCTAATTTTGCTTGTTGGGTGTTGCCTTAAATAATGGTTGAACACCTAACAAATTAGTTAGGTGTATTTTGATAGTCTAAAATTTTAAAAGAAAAATTAAGGCTATTAATATGAAGATTATTGCTATCTTAGATAGCAGTGCTACAAACTTTAAAATGAATTTGTATTCTTTATTCATATTATCACCTCATTTCTAGAGTATATATATACACAAAATGAGGCAACACACCAACTACCTGGTACTTCCAGAAAAAGTATAACATTTAAATGAGATAATAGCAAGAATAAAATACACAAAAAGATAACAAACGTGTGGAATATATCATGCATGCATAGAAATATTAAACTAAAAATAGATTCATTAACAAATTAAGACAAAAAAAGCTTGCAATTATGGATACTTTAGACTATACTAAGTACATAAAGTTTTTTCTTGGTTTAAACCAATTCCTTTCAGGATTTAAACGAAGATTAAACCGATTATAATAAATGAAAGGAGAATTGTTATGGCAGTTTCTAAAGAAACAAAAGCTAAATTAGTTAAAGAATTTGGTAAAGAAAAAGGTTGCGGTGCAACTGAAGCTCAAATTGCTATTCTTACATATGAAATTAATGATTTAACAGAACATTTAAAAACTCATATCCATGACTATCATTCAAAAAGAGGACTTTTAATGAAAGTTGGTAAGAGACGTGCTCTATTAGATTACTTAAAAAATAATGACGTAGTAAGTTATAGAGAAACTATTAAAAAATTAAATATAAGAAAGTAGGCACTATATTTTTGGTGTCTTTTTTTCTTCTATATACTTAGAAAAGAGGTAATTTATGGAAAAAAAAGTATATGAATATGATTTATTAGGTAAAAAAATAGTTGTGGAAACAGGGGAATTAGCTAAACAAGCCAATGCCTCAGTATTAGTTAGATATAATGATACTGTTATTTTAACAGCGGCAGTTATGGGTAATACACCAATTACGCAAGATTTCTTTCCTTTGACAGTTTTATATCAAGAAAGATTATACTCAGTTGGTAAAATACCAGGAGGATTTATTAAGAGAGAAGGACGTCCTAGCGAGGCCGCTACTTTAACAGCACGTTTAATTGATAGACCAATTAGACCAATGTTTGACGAAAATTTTAGAAATGAAGTTCAAGTTATTAATACGGTTTTATCAGTAGATCCTGATTGTTCACCAGAAATGACGGCGTTATTTGGTTCTTCATTAGCACTTGGAATATCAAATATTCCTTTTGATGGACCAGTAGCGGGAGTAGTTGTAGGTAAAATTGGTAAAGATTATATTATTAATCCCGATACTAAACAAATGGAAGAGACGGAACTTAGTGTCACAGTTGCTGGTACTAAGGATGCTATATGTATGGTTGAAGCCGGTGCTAAACAAGTTAGTGAAAAAGACATGCTTGGGGCTTTAATGTTTGGACATGAATATATTAAGAAATTATGTGCTTTCCAAGAGAAGATTATTAAAGAAATTGGTCAAGAAAAAGTTAAAGTTGATTTAGCAACAATTGATGCCGAACTTGAAACGGCTGTAAGAGAGTATGCGACTGATGAAATGTTTAAGTGCTTTGATATTAAAGGCAAACTTGCCCAATATGATGCAATAAGCAAAGTAAAAGAAAATACTTTAGGATATTTTTCTTTAAAGTATCAAATGGATGATAATTTAGATAATGTTTTAAAAGATGTTAAAAAGTTAGTTGATACTATTGAGGGTGAATGTGTAAGAGAACTTATTACGAAGAAGAAGGTTCGTCCAGATGGTAGGGCTATGGATGAGATTAGACCATTAGCGGCAAGTGTTGATATTTTACCGAGAACGCATGGTTCAGGACTATTTACAAGAGGTGAGACTCAAGTACTTGCGACTACTACTTTGGGAGCTTTAGGAGAACATCAAATTTTAGATGGACTTGGGTTAGAAGATACTAAACGTTTTATGTTACATTATAATTTTCCCGCGTTTTGTGTTGGTGAAGTAGGAAGATATGGTTCGCCAGGACGTCGTGAGATTGGGCATGGCGCTTTAGGGGAAAGAGCGTTACTTCAAGTTATGCCTAGTGAAGATGAATTTCCTTATACAGTAAGAGTTGTATCTGAGGTATTAGAATCTAATGGTTCAAGTAGTCAAGCTACTATTTGTGCGGGATGTATGTCATTAATGGCGGCAGGTGTTCCTATTAAGGCGCCAGTAGCGGGTATTGCTATGGGTCTTATTACTTCAAAAGATGGTAAGAAGTATACAATTTTAACAGATATTCAAGGTTTAGAAGACCATATGGGAGATATGGACTTTAAAGTTGCTGGTACGAAGAAAGGTATTACCGCTTTACAAATGGATATTAAGATTAAAGGCGTTACAGAAGATATTTTGAAGAAAGCTTTAGCGCAAGCAAAGAAAGCTCGTTTAGAAGTATTAGATGTTATGACTAGTGCAATTAGTGAACCACGTACAGAGTTAAGTCCTTATGCTCCTAAGATTGCTACATTTAATATTAACCCTGATAAGATTAAAGATGTTATCGGTAAGGGTGGAGATATGATTACGAAGATTATTCTAGAAGCTAGTAATGTTACTAGTGTAAATGATAAGGATGCTGTTAAGGTTGATTTAGAAGATGATGGTAGAGTAATTATTTATCACCAAGATCAAAGTATTATTGATAAGACTAAAGAAATGATTTTAAATGTTGTAAGAGAAGTTGAAACGGGTAAGGTATATCAAGGTAAGATTACGAAGGTAGAGTCATTTGGTTGCTTTGTTGAGTTGTGGAGTGGTTGTGAAGGTTTATGTCATGTATCACAACTTGATAATAAACGTGTTGAACATCCTAGTGATTTATTTAAAGTAGGAGACGAAATTATAGTTAAATCACTTGGTTATGATAATAAAGGTAGATTAAATTTATCAAGAAAAGAAGCTTTACCTAAGAAGGAAAAGAGTAGTGAAGATAAAAATAAAAATTGCTAAGATTAAGTTCTTAACAATTTTTTTCGTTATTCGCTATAAATTCGATAAAGATTGAATGATGGATGGTCAAATAATCTTAAACGAAGTAAGCTAGTACCTAGACCATAGGATACATACATTTTAGTATCATTAACGTTGTAATATTCGTCGTAATATTTTTTAGAACCGGGTGGGGTAATGATTTTACCGATTATTGGTAGGCGTACTTGGCCACCATGGGAGTGACCAGATAGTACAAGATCAAAGCCTTTATCTTTAATATTATCTAATTCGTCTGGTTCGTGAATTAAGGCTATTTTGTAGTAGTTTGTTAGAGAAATTGTATAATCAGGATTGTCTTCACGAGAATCAGGGTATCCAACTATTTCGATAGGGGTTGAACCATTATTATAGATTATTTTAGATTCATTACTTAGATAAGTGAAACCGGATTTAGTTATTAAGTCTTCAAAGATAGTATCTGAATAATCATGGTTTCCGGAAACAGCATACTTACCGATAGTTACTTCTAATTTATTTAAGGTATTGATTACTTCATTTTGTAAAGTTTCAGTCATATTGATTGATTCATCATATAAATCACCAGTAAAGACAACGATATCAGGTTTGATTTTATTAATTTCATTTACGATATTTTCTAATCTTTTTTGATTAACGATAGTACCATAATGGATATCACTGATATGGACAACTTTTAAACCATCGAATGATTTTGGAAGGTTAGAAGAGTTGATACCATATTCTTTAACGACAAGCCCCATAGTTCCAATAAATCTAGCATAAAGTAAGATTAGTAAGCCAATGATAAAAAGTGTTGCAAGTATTCTTTTTACTGGGTTTTTTTTCTTGAATTCGATATCTGTTTCTTTAGTTTTAGGTTCGATAGTAGTTTTTTCTTTTTTACTATTTCTAGCAACACGAGATAAATTATTATTTTCTTTCATGATTACGCTCCTAGTAATGCTACTACTAAAAGAATGGTAGCAAGGGTATTATGCATGGTGTGAACGACAATGGTTGTATAGATATTATCAGTGTCATAGAAGGCAAAGCCTAGGGCTAGAGATAATGACATGTAAGGTATTAAATAGATTAAGTCAGTAATACTAGTAAGACTTGTTAAGACGTGAGCACTAGCAAATATTAAGGATGTAAATAAGACGAAAGTGCGGCGACGATGGAATAAGTCTTTGAAGCTGCATCTAAATGTTAGTTCTTCGGCTAAAGGTCCTATGAGACTGATGGCTAAAATGGCATATATTGGATATGATTCTAAGGTAGAACGATTTGAGGCCTCGTTGGCGGCAATACCCTTAGTAATATAGATATTGATTAGAATATTACTTAACATCATGAAGATAAGACCAGTAAACCAATATTTAATTCCTATTTTTAAGTATTTTTTATAATTTTTATTAAAATCAGGATAATCTTTTTTTAATCTTTCTTTATTTAAGATAATCATAACGATAGCAATAATAGTCTCACCTAGAAGTAAGATTATGTTTTTAGCTAGGAAGCTAAAGTTTATTTTAGATACTAGGATACTTATTAAAATAGAATAAAGGTATTGAAAACCAAAGAAGAAGAGAATACCACCAAAACCCTTAAGTGATGGTTTTATTTTATTCATGGATGTAGCCCTCACTTGTTAATTTTTCGACTAAACGATATTCGGTTGCTTGGCCGACTAGGCGGTTTAGAGCCGATTTTTCTTCGCCACTAGTATAGAAAAGAGTGGTTGGAGTTCCCGAGATATTAGCAATGTTTTTAAGTTTAGTACGTTCTTCATCACTAATGTTAGTACGATTTAAGATATAAAAATCTACTTTGTACTTGTTAGAAACACTTTGGACTACAGGTAAGTAGGCTTCACAGTGAGAACAACCAGTTTGAGTAATTATAAGAACAAAACTATCTTGGTTGTTTAATTTACTTTCTAATTCGTTAAATGTTAGTTCATGAATATAGGGATATTCGGTTTTATTGAATCCTTTGCCAATGAACCAAATGGCGGCACAAATTATAACCGTTAGAACAATAATAACGGCACTTATAATAATATTTTTCTTTTTTCTTGTCATATAAAATCACCATAATTAATATATCATAACTTCTTAGGAATATCAAAAAAATATATGGAAAAATGACACTATTTTACTTATGATAAATGATTATTTCACTTGTAATTTTCTTATAGTCATAGTAAAATTATAAATAGGAAATAAGGAGTTAGTTGATATGAAGAAATTTAAGTATGTAGTTTTAGCAGTATTTATGTTTTTATTTATGGGTAGTGTTAATGCCGAAGTTTGTAGTTATGAAACTAAAGCTAAGATAAATAATGAAGCTGCTAATGTCAAAGTCGATTATGAGACTTATGAGTATAAGCAAAATATTAATGATCCAACTTATGATGAGGTTATTGAAGATTCAACATGGTATGGGTTAATTCATATCTATAATCTTACAAATAATTTAAGTTTTAAGGTTATTGATAAGAATGGTAAGAAGTATGAGTATTCATATAGTGATACAGATAATGGGGAATTTACTGTTAATACGGGTATTGCGATGAGTGTTAAAAATTATACTGTAGAGTTATATTATGCGGATAGTGACTGTGGTAAGAGTGCGGTAAGGACTTTTAGTGTGACGATTCCAAGATATAATATTTATAGTGATTATGGGGAATGTATTGGTAATGAAGATTATTACTATTGTAAGCAATTTGTTACTTTAGATGATATTAAAGAAAGTGAATTTAAAAGTGGCGTTAAGGCTTATAGTGAAGAAAAAGAAAAGAAACAACAAGAGGAAGAAAGAAAGAATAATTCAATTATTTATAAGACTTTAACTTTTGCTGATAAGTATAAATGGGTTATTATTCCTATTGTTATAGTAGTAGCGGGCGGTATTGGGTATATCGTTATTAAGAAAAGAAAGGAGAGAATAGTATAATGAAAAATAAGGTTAAGTATATATCTTTTATATTGTTTAGTGTTCTTTCTTTTGGAATGTTTTTAGGAGGAGCAAGGGCTTTGTCTTATGGAACTCCTGATTCAGCAACTATTAAAGTTGGAGAATCAGTGTATTTATATGATGATGACAATCCGTCATTGCCTTCGGTTCATTACATTGTAGAGGAAGATTGTGGAAAAATTGGACTTTTAAAAGGTGGATTGTTTAGCGCCCAAAAGTCGGGAAAATGCACTGCAAGAATTCATTATTTTGGATTATTTGCTGGTACTGTTGAAATTAAGTATGATATTACTGTAGTTGATCAAGATTCATCTTCTAGTGATAATAATAGTAATAGTTCAACAACTAATAATATTAAAACTATTACTCAAACAATGAAAAAAGGTTCATCATTTAATTTGAATACACCTTATACATATTGCTTCAGTAGTAATGAATCCGTTGTAAAGGTGGAAGAAAATAATACAAAGTGGAAACTAAGTGCTGTTAATTTCGGCAACGCTTCCGTTTCTTGCGGCAGTAGTGATGGTAGTGGAGTAAAATATGAAATTAATGTACTTGCACCTGATACTCCGGTTCCAGATAAGACTACGGCTATTCAAACTAATGCATGTTTGGATCCTAACAGCAAAGGATGCGCTCAAATTGATGCTACAACTAACGTAGTTGATGCGCCAACAAAGTATACGGAAGCTGGATTCTGTACGGACTCAGTTATTAAACTAAATTCAAAATCAGAATGGGCATCAGGTAGTCCAGTTACTGGATTATCAACAACTAAAACATATACGGTTACAGCACATTGTACTGATGATTCATCATCAACTTATACAGCTTATTGTGTTGATCCAGCTGTAAAAGGTCCAACTGAATCAGGATGGGAATATACTGCTGATGAACAACTTGATTTAGATAGTGATTTTGGTAAAGCAATTTATTGTTTATATAAAAATTCAGGTGGAGCTGATTATACAACAATTCAAGATACAGCAAGACTTTTAATGGTTAAATATGGACAACCTTTCTTAGGAATTGCTAATGGTCCTTATAAAAAACATGCTCTTATGTATCAAAGCTATGGTGGCTCTACTTCATTAATGGGTACTGTTGAAAGTTGTATTTCAAGTGTACAAAATAATTCAATGCAAATGTCATTTACACAATTAAGTAATTCATATGCTAATGGTAATGTAACTGTTAAATATAGATTAATACTTAAAAATCCTAAATCTGGTGTAGATATTAATAATGTTGATATTACTGTTAAAGATGTTAATGGTGGTATTGTTGGTTATACTAAGACTGTGGAAAACGTTGTAAATGGTGATAATCAAATTTCAGCTGATGTAGTACTAGTTATTCCAGCTGGAAGCAATTGTACCTTAAATGTTACGGCTTCATTAAAATATAATGATCCGGATGATGTAAGAAATGTATTCTTTGCTCGTGCTAAGAAGAATAATATGGCGCAAAGATTCTTAGTTATTAATAATAAAGGAAATGCTCCTTTAACATTAACTGAGACTGCTTCATTAAATTTAAGCGATAATCCAAGCTGTGTTCCTAATACTCCAGAAGATTTAACTTGTGTTGCAACAAATGGCTTCTTATGTACTCCAAGTGAAACTGTAGCAACGGTTTATGAAGGTAAGAGTGTTGGAGCTAGTGCTGATTGGGATACTTGTATCGTAGATAAGAGTGACCCTAATGGTAATGAATATACTATTCAAGAAGCTGGTGCTCATAATTATTGTAAGGTAGTATGTAAGGAAGATTATGCCTTTAAAATGCCAGGTGACTTAGGAACTGTTAAACAAGGCAGATATATTTCAATTAACTTAGATAATAGATATCATGCTGTTGCTGGTGTTGCCGCTCAAAGGACTTGTGTTTCAACAGATATTAAAGTTGATGCATATCAAGCAAGAGCTGTACAATTAAAACAAACAATGTTAGAACAATTAAATCTTTATAATTACTATAAAGGAATGTATGATAGATTAGAAGAAGGCCAAGATGGTCTAGAAAAAATAGATTTTGATACATATTATACAGCTAATGATAATAAATTGGGAGCTACTCATCATGATAATCATTATTCAAGAGGAAGTTGTCCTACTGATGAAACTGTAGATTATAGAGAATTTACTACTGAAGATTTTTATTTAGAAGCTTTTACATTTAAGTTTAAATATAATACTTATAAATTAAGCTTAAATGGTTCTAATAGTAATATTTTAAAGGCAGAATTTGTTATAGATCAAGAAAATTTAGAAGATGGTAAAACTATAGAGTCAAATATTGATACTGAATCAAAAGACTATAAAGGAAAAGAAAAGAAATGTCCTTCAAATCAATACCATCATTATGAAGATGGCACTAAGGCATGTACAGTTCCAGAAGAAGATAATGAATGTTCTGGTAAATTTACAATATATATTGGAACAAAAGATGGGGCTCAAGCTAAATATGATGCAGTTAAGGAAGAAGCTTATAAGTTATATAAAAAAGCATTAGAAGACTTTGAAAGTGCTAGTAATGAACTTCGAGATATAACTGAAGAAATTAACATGTGTACTACATGGTCAACTGATTATCAATTTGATCCAGAAATAACATTTACTTATGATGAGTCTTCATATATGGAAATGATGAATGGTAATAACAAATTAAAAATGGATGGCGATGCTCAAGTAAACTCAACTAAGTATTATTGTAGTAGTGATACAAGTTATGCTGGTACATTTGGATGTGCAACATCACCATCAGATAGTAATAAAATTTCCACAAAATATTATGGGGCTATTACTAATGATGGAAAACCATCTAAAGATAATGTCATTTCATATTATAATTATCGTAAGATAGGTTCAATTGATAAGTATGGAGATGTTGCTGGACAACAATTCATATACTTTAAATCAATGGTGCCATTCTATACATATCCAAGTAAAGGATTTGTTACTGCTAATGAAAAACAACCTAACTCACAACTTGTAGATATAGATGATCCAAATAGAGGAAGTAATGAAGCAGATGGATTAATTTATCCAATATCATTAACTACTCCAGCTGGAAACTATACATATACATTAAAATTTGCTAATATTGGACAATACTTCAATAGTTCAAAGAACTTAGGTAGAATTATGGGGGCTAATGGTTACTTATCTGGTACGGCTCAAGATCAATTTGTATGTACATATAAGGTTGAATCAATAATTCCACCAACTCCACCAACTCCAGATACTCCTGAGCCTAATACTTGTGAAATTATTAAGGCCAGTGATGTATGTAAAGGTAGCCCAATGTCTGATGAATGTTTTAGCAAATTATTAAGCAGTAACTGTTGTGATTACATTGACTTAAATAAAGATGTAACACAAACTCGTATAGATGACTATAATGCAGCTTGTCCTAGATCAAATACTTGTTCAGGATATAAAACAATTAACTATACAACAACTATAGGAAGTTATGACTCAGTTAAAGTTACAGATAATGGTAAATTACAATTCTATGTTAAGAGTGTTTCCTTAAATAACTTATTCCCTAATGGCGATAATAGTAAGGGAATTAACTGGATTAAAGCTACTTCTGGTGCAGAAAATAATGGTCAAAGTCAAGATACGGCAAATATTATTAAAGAAATAGAAGATAAGGGTGAACAAATCTATGGAGATGATAATTCATTAATCTATAGTATTAAGTTAACACCTGCTTGTATGGCACATGTTCGTGAATACAATAAAGAACAAGAAACTAATTCACTTGGTTTTGCAGATTACACATTAACTACTAATTATGGAGATAAGAGTAAAGGCGCTAATGATAGTAGTACATTCTTATCACAATTAGAAAATTCTGGATGTGTAGTATATAAAAATAATATAAATTAAGGGAGGTTAGAAAGATGAAAGAGTCCTATTGGGGTTATGGTTTAATCTTACTTGGTATTCTAGTAATTGGAGTAATGCTTTTAGTTAATAGCAGTACTACTGGAACTACGCAAGATTATTATATGTTAAAAGAGGTAACTCAAGCCTCCATGATTGATGCCGTTGATTATTCTTATTACAGATTATATGGTGATGTAAGAATAAGTAAACAGAAATTTATTGAAAACTTTATTAGAAGATTTTCAGAAAACACTAATATTTCGAAAAACTATGACGTGAACTTCTATGATATATATGAAGTTCCGCCTAAAGTTAGTGTTCGAGTAACTAGTGCTTCCAATAGTTTTAATGTAGGTCAAGAATCTGATACTAGTTTAGATTTAGTTAATGAAATTGATGCTATATTAGAATATGGTGTGCCTGGAATATCAGGAGGATCTAATCCAAGTGATAAAACAGAACAAGTAAAATCATGTTATATCGAAGTAATGCCAGCATTTGGAGAATATCTACAAGAACTATATGATGGTGATCAAAGATCATGGTTAAGCAGTAACTATCCAACATTATTTAAATGGGTACAATCTGGTGCTAATAATAGTACATTAAAGACAGCCTTTAATAATCAATTTCCTAATTTAAATAGTATGAATTCTGATGATATGAAGAAGGATCCACTATTAAAAGAAGCAATGAATAGAAAAGGAATTTGTCAAACTAATGATAGTACTTGTACTTGGTAAGGGAGAATAAAATGGGAAATATAAAAGAAGAATTAACAAAGATAATTAAAAATAAAAATACACTAACTGTCCTTATTGTTTTAATAGGGGTAGTTGGTATTTACATTGTTTATAATAATCAAGTAAAACAAGCTATTACAACAATTAAAGTCCCATATGCAAAGAAAGAAATATCTAGTCGTACCCAAATAACTAGTGAGTTAATTGGGTATACCGAAATGCCTAAGAAGGTTGCTAACTCCTTAGGTATTTTGACTAATGCTTCACAAATTACAAATAATTATGTTAAATATGGTTATACAATTCCAGCTAATAGTTTTTTCTATAATGGCATGGTTGTTAAATTTGAGGAAGTTACTTCTAATGAAATGAGTGATATTCCGGATGGATATACAGTATATTCTTTAGATGTAGATATTAATTCAACATATGGTAATTCAATATATACAGGTAATTATGTTGATTTGTATGTAAAAGCTGAAAATGAGAATAATAAGATAATTTTTGGTAAATTGTTTGAAAGTGTTAAAGTACTTGCGGTATTAGATTCACAAGGTAATGATGTATTTGAATCTTCAAGTGAAGCTAGAAAACCAGCTAAGATGTGGTTTGCTGTTAAGGATGAATATAATACGTTACTTAGAAGTACTGAGGCAATTAGTGGTGGTGTTAAAGTAATGCCAATACCTAGAAATGCAAGTTACTCTGCTACGGATAGAGAAACTACTATTGGTTCACAATACATTGAACAATTTATTAAAGGTAAGATAATGAATTATGATGAGAGTCGTAGTTCTAATAATCAAGGATAAGGAGGAGTATAATGAGTAATTTTTTAACACCATTTAAGAAGTTTTTAAAGAATAAGAATACAGTAACTATTATTTGTATTGTTATTGGGGTATTAACTTTAGTAATTGGGTATAACTACCGGGTTAGTAAAGCTACTAACTTAGTAACTGTTCCTTATGCAATTAAAAATATTGATAAAAAGACTCAAATTACGAAAGATATGATTGGTCATGTTAAAATACCTAATTCATTAGTTACTTCTGCTAAGAATATTTTAACTAGTGATAAGGATGTTTTAAATAATTATGCTAGTTATACAACGGGTATTCCAGCTAAAAGTTTATTTTATAAAGAGTTGGTTATGAAACCAGAACAAATGCCAGATTATGCGTTTATGAATATGGCTGATGGTTATACAGTATATTCTTTAAAAGTAAATAATAAGACGACTTATTATAATAGAATTAGACCAGGAGATTATATTGATTTAATGGTTCAAATTAGAGATGGTAGTACAATTACTTTTGGTACTTTAGTAGAGTCTGTTAAAGTTAAAGCAATTAAAGATGATAGTGGTAATTCATTGTTAGAAAATACTATTTCGGGGGGTACTCCTGCAGCAATGTTATTCGAAGTAGAAGATAGTTTATTTGACTTACTTAAGAAGAGTGAATATGTTGCTAATGTAGAGGTTATTCCTATTCCAAGAAATGCTAGTTATACAAAGAATGAAGGCGCTACAGAGGTTTCATCAGAACAAATTAAACAAAAAATCTTAGAAAATTGCGTTGATATAAATAGTTAGTAGGGGTGATAATATGAATGATGCTATATTTGAACAGATGGACTTTGGTCCATTATCAGAATTCTTAGCTGATGATGATATAACCGATATTTCATATTCTAATAATGGGCAAGTGTGGTTAAAAACTTTATCTAAGGGTGTTTACCAAGTAGATAGACCGGATATTAATAATGCTTTTATGGAAAAGTTGGCATTTCAATGTTCGAATGTTATGGGTAAAACATTCAATATGGCACATCCTTTATTAGATGCTGAGTCAGCAGAATTACGTATGAACTTTGTACATGAATCTATTGCGACAAATGGAATAGCATGTTTAATACGTAAAACACCAGCTAAAATAAGATTAAATAAACAAAAATTATTAAATGAACAATATGTTATAGAGAATTTACATGATTTCTTAATTAAATGTGTTGAGGGGCATTGTAATATAATGGTTGCCGGAGAGACTGGTTCTGGTAAAACAGAGTTAGTAAAATACTTGGCGGCGCATATAAAAGAAAATGAAAAAGTAATTACAATTGAAGATACACTAGAGCTACACTTAGATAGAATATTTCCCCATCGTGATATAGTAGCGATGAAGACTAATAATATTTGTAGTTATTCTGATGTTTTAGTAGCGTGCATGAGACAGAACCCTAAATGGATTTTACTATCCGAGGTTCGTTCAGCGGAAGCTGTTATGGCCGTAAGAAACTCAATATCTTCAGGACATAATATTCTTTCAACTATCCATGCGGATAAAGCTAGTAGTATTCCTCTTCGTATGTATTCGTTAATGGAATCTAGTCAAGATACGGATCAGTTCTTAACAACAATTCATAGATATGTACAAGTAGGTATATATGTTAAAGGATATTTTAGTAAGAAATTAAATAGATTTCAAAGAGAGATTATTGAAGTTTGTGAGTTCTTTGTTGATGAAGATAATAAACCTAGAACTAATTTGATATATAAGAAGTCAATGGATGGTACTTTTGTATTGAAGAATCCAACTAAGAGATTACTTGATTATATGAGTATTCAAAATGTTTTCTTACCTGATGATGTATTTAATTTAGGTACTAGTGGGGAAGAACATGGAGATAGTAGTACTGATACTCATACTCATAGTGAGGCTTTAAGAGATACTATGGATGTAGTAAATAATGATACTTCAAGTAATAGTGTAGTACCTAGTAGTACAGTAAATACTGAAATTAAGAAGGAAGTAGTAAATACTAGTACGCCACAGAGTAATAATACACAAAATGCACAAAGTACGATGTATGTTAATAATACTAATATTAATAATAATCAAAGTAATACAGTAGTAGAAGATGAAATATTAAGACCTAATCTTAATAGTGAAGAAGAAGTTCTATAAGGATGTGAAGAAATGGAATTAGTTATATTAATAGCTTTAACTATATATGCCTTTGTATATAGGATGAATGATAATGCTTCACATGAAGGGACTTTTAAGTTTATTAAAAATGGAGTTAATGATGTATATGAAAAATTTGCTCCGTATAGTTTTAAACAAGTAAGAGAGAAAACTAAGGAACTAGGAGAAGAATATACAGTTAAAGAGTATGTTACTCAAGTAGTATTATTCTCTGTAGTAGCAGGGGCTATATCATGGTTATACTTTTATAATTTATTAATAACTATGATTTATGTACTTGCAGCTGTTGCGGTTATTCCTTATCTATCTTATTTAAGAACTCAAAGAATATATAGTGAATATATATTTGAACAAATACAGATATATACTACTAACGTTATAATGGAATTTAATACTACTCAGAGTTTTGTTAAATCATTAGAGGGGGTTAGAGATTCAGGAATATTAGAAGACCCTGTACTAAGTGATTTAAAGACTATGATTGATATGAGTTACGCTAATGGAACTATAGACCAATCAATAACGTTCTTTAATGAAAAATATCCCTATTACATGGTAAGAAATATGCATCAATTATTCTATCAAATTACTAAAGAAGGTGCTAGAGATTCAGGAGAAGCTTTAGAAAATATGTCTTTAGATATAGATGCTTTAGTAGAAGGGGTTTATCGTGATAGAATGGATAGATCTAACTTTCATAAGAAGTTCTTAACATTTGGTATGGCTTTGTTCCTTCTAGTAGCAGTAATGCAAGTATTACTAGGAAAAGATTCTTATATAGAATTACTTGATATGTGGTATGTACAATTAATATTACATATTATTATCTTAGTAAATTGTTATTTCTTACTATCAGGAGAAAAATATTATAATGAAGATGTGGGGGTAGAATAATGTATTTTGAGATTATTGCCCTAGGAGCATTATTCCTAGTAGTATTAAATTATACTAAGGTTATAGATGTAAAGAAATGTATTAATGATAATGTTATATATTTTAGAAGATTTAAAGAGTCAGATTATGATTTTTTAGTACGTGCTAAGTATGGAGAAGGGGTAGACCCAGATTATTTATTTGGTAAGAGAATAGGTAATGGGTTTATTGTTGCTATTGTAGTAATGTGTTTAATGATTAATAATTTTAGTTATGTTAATTTTATTGTTGCTATTGTAGTTGGTATTTTAGTATTTAAGATGGATTATCAAAATTTAAAGAGTTATTATAAGAATAATTTACATACTATAGATTCAATGTTACCTCATTATTTAAAGGGGTTAGAAATATTAATTCAACACTATACGGTACCTGTTGCTATTGCTAAGAGTGTTGATAGTGCACCAGAGATATTTAAGAAGGGTTTAATCCAGTTAGTAGCAGAGATTAATGCTGGTAATTCAACTATTGAACCTTATATGGAGTTTGCTAGAACTTATCCGGTAAGAGATTCTATGCGTATGATGAGGTTGTTATATCGTTTAAGTTTAGGTAGACAAGAAAGAAAGCAAGAACAATTATTAACTTTTTCGAGGTCTATTTCTTCGTTACAACAAAAAGCTCGTGAGACGAAGTATAAAGAAAGACTTGATAAGATGGAAGGTAAGACTATGAGTATGTTAATTTCTACTGGTCTTGGGGTTATGATTTTGTTAGTTCTTGCTGTAATGCAAATGATGAATACTTAGGTATTTGTCTTTTTTTTTAAAATAAAAGACTTTTTGATAAATAATTGCTATAATATTGTTAGAAAAAGAAAAAATTGGGTTAAGAAAGGACTGATAATATGTATAGTCTTAAAATATATAACGATACTTTAGTTAAGTTTGATATGGAAAATAAACCTACTTTGAAAATATTTAATATAGAAGTTGTTTCAAATAAAAAAGAATTGTTTCCGGAAGCTATTAAGCAGGAAGTTACTAGTGAAACTTTAAAGGAGTTTTTACAACAAAGAATTGTACCTAAAAATAGAACTTTTGTGGAAAATATATTGCAAACACAGAATCTTGATTATCGTGATATAAAAGGTATTATTGATATATCTAAAGGCTTGTCTTTAACAGACTGTTATTGGATAGTGAATGATGATACTTTAAAATTTGAAAATTATAATTTATTTGATAATAATTTTTCGGAAGTTTTATCTTTAGTAGCGTTTACGGGTTATACTTCAAAGATTAAGGGTATTGCAACATCTCCGGAATTTACGACTGATGGAGCATTACCTAAAGCATGGCGTAGAATTGATAACAGTGTATTTTTATTTAAAGGAAGTACTGCTTATTTAAAAGCCAGTAATGGTGGGAATGAACCATATAGTGAGTATTATATTTGTCAGTTAGAAGAGGTAATGAATATAGAACATGTTTCATATGATTTAGAAAAGTGGAAAGGTATGCTAGCTTCTACTTGTCCATTATTTACATCTAAGGAATATTCTTATGTTCCAATATATCAGGCTTCGGGAAAGAAAGACATTGATGATGTTCATACTTGGTGTGTAAATAATGGATATCAGGATGCTTTTGCGGATATGATTATGTTAGATGCCTTAACTTATAATTGGGATAGACATTTAGGTAATTTTGGTGTTTTAAAGGATAATAATACTGGTAAATATGTAAAATTTGCACCTTTATTTGATAATGGTGCTGGATTGTTATCGGATGCAGATATTGATGTTTTTAAGTCAAAGCATGCATTTGAAGATTATTATAAGAATAATAGAGAGCTTCAAAAATCAAATTATGGTGTAGATTATAAAGAATTGGTAAGACTTTATTGTGATAAGAAACAAATTGCTAAGTTAAGAAAGGTTTTAAACTTTAGATTTACTAAACATAGTAGGTATAATTTAGAGGATAATCGTTTAGAATTATTAAACTTAATGATTAATAATCGCGCTAAGGAACTCATTGAAGTAATTGAAAATGCAAGTAGGGAGGACAATGATTAGGTATTGTTCTTTTTCTATGTTATAATATTGGTGTTTATTATTTGTGGAATAGAGGCGTGATTATGAAAAAAATTTTAATGAATAAGAATGTAGAAGTTTTATTAGCTGATTATGATTCTGCTACTGGTGTTTTTACATCAGTTGAGGAAATATATAACATTGATTATGCGCCTTATATCTTAAGAAATTGGACTGATAAAGAACAATTAAGAATTAAGTTATGTTCTTGGTTTAGAGGAAGAGGCATACCTTCTTGGAGAGATAAATTAGATATATTGCTACATAGGTTAAATGTAGTTGCACCAAATGAATTATTAGATAAAGCTTTTGGGTTGTCTTTATCAGACCAATATTGGCTAAAACCATATAATTCTAGTATTAAGTATGATGATGTTAATTTCTTTGATAATGATTTTGATTATACGGAGTTCTTAGAGGCTTCTTTATCGAAGAATAGCAATACCATAATTAGTAAAAATGGTTTAAAAACTCCTAATAACACAACTGATGGAATGCTTAAGAAAGCATGGATTATTGAAGATAAAACAAGATATTTACTTAAAGGTGGATATAAGAATAAATTATTACAACCCTTTAATGAAGTATTAGCTAGTGAAATATGTGACAGATTAGGATTTAATCATGTTACTTATACTTTAGATATCTATAAAGATATGGTTGTATCTAAGTGTCCTTGTTTTATTAATAAAGATACGGAATTAGTTACTTGTTATCAAATAGAAAAAGGGATAACAAGACATAATTCCGTAGAAGATTATGAAGAGTATATTAAGATATTAGAAAATCATAACATAAAAGATGCTCGAATAAAAATGGAGGATATGTATATTTTAGATTTTCTAATTATGAATGAAGATAGACATCTTAATAACTTTGGTATTATAAGAGATGTTAATACTTTGGAATGGTTAGATGTTGCGCCAATATTTGATAATGGTCAAAGTCTTAATATTGATTATTATGATGAAGAAGAACTTCATATATTTGGTGAAGGAAGATTGTTTTATGAAGTTAAACCATTTGATGATATTATTAAGATAGTTAAAGATATCAAGAGATTAGATTTAACTAAGTTAGATGGGTTAGTAGAGTGGTTTGATGATTTACTTCATAAATATCAATCTTATACAGGATTTTCAAATATTAGAATTAATGGATTATGTATATTATTAAATAGACAAATTAATAAGTTAAAAGAGTTGCAATCTTTAGCTTAAATTAATTTATTTCTATATTATTATAGTTTAGTTAGAGTTGACTTTTAGGTGTTGTCAAATTGTTTATTTTGTGGTAGTATCTTTATAGGATATGAACTATTGGTTCATAAATAGAAAGAAGGATATTTTATGTTAGGTAATAATATATTATTTACACAAAATAAACAAAATGGGGGGGGTATTTTTACTACTAAGTAAGATATCCTCTA
>CALBBI010000097.1:0-15757 GCA_937926935.1 uncultured Bacillota bacterium | reverse complement strand
AAATTGACATGATTTTTATAAAAAATATTGCTTTATTAGAAAAATTTGCTATAATAAAATTATGATAAAAGGGAATAATATAGTAAGAGAGGTAATATTTATGAATAAGAAATTTAATAAGATCCTTTTTGGATTTGTAGCGATGTTTGCTTTTGTAGGGTTAGCACACGCTCAAGATTCAGCAAGTATGAAATGCGCTAAAACAAATTTAAAACCCGGAGAATCAACAATTTGTACAGTAACTGGTAATACTAGTCAAACTGCTTTAACAAGTTTTGCTGCTACTATTGAGAATAGTAAGTATTTAAAGATAACTAATGTTAATGCAAATACTGGTTGGAGTATTGATGCCGCTAATACAAAGATAACTGAAAAGAGTGACCAAAGCGGTCAAGCGGGAGTTTACTCATTTACTTATTCGGGTACAGTTACTCCAAATGTAGATATCCAAATATTTTCATTTACATTAACATTACTTGAAGAAGCAAAAAATTTGCCTGATGGCGATTGTGGAAATATTTGTTTAAATGCTGCATTCTTCAATAGTGGCGCTACAGTAATATCAAATCCTGTTTGTATGGCACCAGTTATTACAGTAACTGAATGTACAGAAGCTGATTGTCCTACACCAGATACTGGAGCATTTATGAATTATGCAGTTATTGCTGGTGTTTCATTAGTAGCGTTAATCGCAATATTAGCAGTAAATAAAAATAAAAAATTCTATCGTATTTAAGAAGTCTTGTGCTTCTTTTTTTATTCTTATTTTGTTAAAATGGTTGCTTAATTATAAAAAATATAATAAAATAAGCAAGTGTTAGTGAGGGATAAAAATGGCTACAAAAAAGGCGAAAAAGAGAAAAAATACTAAAGCTCGTAAGAATGTTAAAAGTAGTACCAAGAAATCACCTAAGAAGACAAATACAAGTGTAAAAAAGAGTAATAAAACTGGTACTAAGAGTACTAAAGAGGAAGTAAAAGAATCTAAAAGTACTAAGAGTATAGTTAAAGAAAATGTAAAAAAAGAACCTAAAAGTACCGATGTTAAAAAGGTAGTAGAGAAAAATACTGGTAATAATAAAGAAAAAAGTATTATTAAAAAGAGTAATGTTACTACGACGAAACCAGTTAATACTAGAGCTAAGAAAATAACTAAGAAAACAGATTATTCTAATAAGAAGAAAATTGTTGATACGAAAGAAATAAATATTGAAGAATTAGTTAAAAATAGTGGTAGTAAGAGTACTAGAAGTAAGAAAGTATCGAAAGCTCGTGCTATTGCTAGGACAAAGAATAGCAGTGTATTAAGTAGTATAAAAAGATTACAAAGAAAGATTAAAATATATGGAATATTTAGTGTTATTCCAAAACATAGTTTGGCAGTAATACTTTGTGGGATAGTTATCTTTTTATCGTTGTTAGTGGGAATTAAAGTAGCGTTTAAACCAATGGAAAAGTTAGATTTAGATTTAATTGCTAGTGAGATTGACCAGTTAAAGACAGTTAAATTTGATATTAGTGAAGCGGATAATATAGTGACTAATTCGAAGGCTTATGATGCAGCTAAGTTAAAAGAATATTATGAATATGACTACAAGAATATGTTGAAGTTAGATAGCAATAATATAGCAGAGATTAAGTTTAGATATAATAAGGATAATAAACAGCTATTCTTGGTTGTTAAACCAAAAGAAAATCAAGACGAGACAGTAAAGAATGCAATAAGTAGTTTTATTAGTACAAATAAGATAGATTGTTATACAGCTGATTATGATGGATATCATTTTTACATAAATAGTACTAATAATTTAGCGGTTATGAGTAAAGCTAAACAGACTCAAATAAGAGTTTTTGATATTTTAAGAGAATATAAGAAAGATGATATTGAAGATAAGTTTGGGATAGATACATCTTGGTGTAGTGATTATATGGTTAAGAATGCGATGATAGTAAGTAAAGTTACGGGGTATATGATTATTAAACCAAAGAATAGTAGTGACGCTAAGAAAATAGATAAAGCTATGGAAGAATATTATCAAAATTTGGAAAGTAAATTAACTGAAGAAAATGATAATGAAAAGTTGAACTTAGTACAAAATCGTTATAAAGGGGTATATAATGGTTATTTAGTGTATATTGTTTCAAGAAATAATAGCTTAGTAATGGATTTGATAAAGAAGTGAGTACTTAGGTGCTCCTTTTTTGGTTTAAGTTAGAAGTAGTTTAGAACTATCTTTTTTTTGCTTAAAAGTTAGCAACATTAATATTTTTAGGTTGAAAAAAAGTAAAAAAAATAGTAATATTTATATTAGGAGAGTATGCTTATGGATAAGGATAAAAAGGATAACAAAATAGAAGAAAAAACAGTAGTAAATCCAGAGAAAAATACTAATGTAAATGCTAGTCCACCAGTTAATGAGGCTGTTACTAACCCCCAAAGTACAGTTAAAGAAGTAAGTAGTACAACAGATAATGTTGGGGAAAATAATGGGGCAGTAGTAATTAGCGAGACAAGTGATGTTCGAGCAGCCAAAAACACAGTCGTGTTAGCGTCACTAAGTAATGAGGGAGTTGTAATGCAAGCTCAAAGCTTACCAGAACCAGTTGATTACAACAAAAAAGAAGAAGTTAAAGTAAATAAAAAAGGTAAAAAGGTGAGAATTGTTACGCCACGCGAACGAATAACAAATATTATTCTAAGTATATTTTTTATTGCGTTCTTAGGGGGTGGCGGGTACTTAGTATATTATTATTTAATATCACATAATCCCGCCAATTTTAGTACCAAAGTTGTAACGCTAGAACTGGGAGAAACTATACCACAAGCTAGTAGTTATTATATTAATTTAACTAATATAAGTGATTTAGATTATACGTTAGACTTGTCGAAAGTAGAAGAAAAAGTTGGAAGTTATCCTTATACCGTAAGATATGGAACAACGATTAAACAAGGAACAATAATAATTAAAGATACTAAGGGACCAGTAATTACCCCAAAGAGTAATATTGAAGTAAATATTGGCGATAAAATTACTAAGGATATGCTGGTAGCGGAATGTAATGATTTATCAAACTGTGAATATGATTTGAAATCTAGTGTTGATACATCTAAGGCTGGTATTGTAACAGCAGTGATACTTTCCAAAGACGACTTAGGGAATACAAGTGAACAAGAAATAAGCGTTAATGTAGTGGATGCTAGTGTTAAAGTAAGTTGTACTAAGGGTTCATTTGCCGGGGACTTTAGTTATTATGAAAATGAAGAGATATTATTATATTTTAATGCTAATAATATTTTAAGTAGAAGTATGAGAAATATTACGAGAAATTATTATCAAGATAGTGGTTATCAAAGTTTGAAGAGTGATAGTAGTTATACATTTGATGATACGAAGAAGGAAGCTACGAAGAGCGAGAATGTTAATGTACCTAATAATTTAAGTGAATATCAAAGTATAATAGATTATTATCAAAGTAATAATTATGTGTGTAAGTAATATGGAAAAAGAGTACTTGGAATATTTAAAAAATGAATTATTAGAGATGGCTTTTTTAGAAGAAGATGATAAGGCTAGAAAAAGATTAATTGAAAAAGAAATACCTAGAAATTATGTGAAATTACTGGCAATTGCTGATACGCATTTAGGGTGTTATCAAGATAGAAGAGATATATTAGATTATTTAGCTAATAGAGTAATACAAAATGATGTTGATTATGTTATTCATTGTGGTGATGTCGTAGATGGTGTTTCTAGTTTTCAAGATCAATTAGATAATTTAAGATATTATAGTTTTGAAATGCAAAGTCAGTATTTTATAGAAAATTATCCTGAGTTTGGAGTGCCAACAATAATGGTTAGTGGAAATCATGATGGTTGGTGGAAAAATTATACTGATAAAGATATTATTAAGTATATTAGTAAAAATAGGGATGATATTGAGTACTTAGGGGGTAGTGATGGGATATTTAGGGTAAATGATTATACAATGTTAATGATGCATGGTCATAAAAGTAATCAAAAGATATTTGAAAGATATCAAGATTATGATATAGATTTAGCGTTTAGGGGTCATAGTCATACCCATGTAGTAAAATATCCCGATAATATAGTACATATTCCTTGCTTAGTAAATAAAAGATTACATAAAGGAATGGAGAATAGTTTTCAAGAGCTAAGGGCTTGGTGGATTACTATTGATTTAAGAGATAAATTAGTATATAAAAGGTTAGAACTATTTAGTGAAAAACCAATGAAAAGAAGTTTAATTAAAGAAAGAGGGAAATATTAATGAAAAAAATAGTAGATGGAAATACAGCTTGTAGTGAGGTTGCTTATCTTTTTAGTGAGTTATCGGCAATTTATCCAATAACTCCTTCTAGTCCGATGGCTAGTAATGTAGATAATTTAAGTAATAAAAAGAAGAATTTATTTAATGAAGATGTTAAAGTAATAGAAATGCAAAGTGAAGCTGGAGCAGCTGGATGTATGCATGGTGCTCTTTTGAGTGGTACTTTGGCTTCAACTTTTACGGCTTCGCAAGGGTTACTTTTAATGATACCAAATATGTATAAGATTGCAGGTGAGGGATTACCGGGAGTTATGCATGTTGCAGCTCGTACAGTAGCAACTCATGCGCTATCAATATTTGGAGACCATAGTGATATTTATGCTACACGTGGAACGGGATTTGCCATCTTAGCGTCAACCAATGTCTATGATGCTCAAAATTTAGCAGCAGTAGCGCATTTAAGTGCGATTGAAGCTAGCGTACCCTTCTTACATTTCTTTGATGGCTTTAGAACAAGTCATGAGATAAATACGATTGAAGCAATCGATGAAACCGCTCTTTTAAGTTTAATTGACTTTGATAAAGTAGCAGAGTTTAAACATAAAGCTTTAAATGTGGCATGTGGTTATCAAGCTGGTATGGCAGAGAATGAAGATATTTATTTTCAAAGTTTAGAAGCAAGAAATAATGATTATACCAAGACTGTAGATGTCGTTGTTGATTATATGAATAAGATAAATGAGATTATGCATACTGATTATAAACCATTTAATTATTATGGGGTATCTGATGCTAAGCATGTAATTGTAGCTATGGGTAGTGTTTGTGATACGATAAAGTTAGTTGTAGATAAATATAATAAACTAGGTAAAAAATATGGTTTAATCGAAGTTCATTTATATAGACCATTTAGTGTAGAACATTTAAAAGAAGTATTACAAAGTACTGTTAGCGATATTGCAGTATTAGATAGAACTAAGGAATCTGGTTCAATTGGAGAACCTTTATACTTAGATGTAGTGGCTGCTCTAAAAGATACAGACATAAAGATTGTTGGTGGAAGATATGGTATTGCTAGTAAGAATACTACTCCTAATGATATCTTAGCGGTATATAATATGTTAGAAACTACTTTGAAGAATTCATTTACAATAAGTATTAATGATGATGTTACTAATTTAAGCTTAGCACCAATAGAAGATACTTTTAAAGTATGTAATAGAGAAATATTAATATATGGTTATGGTTCAGATGGTATGGTTAGTACTTCTAAAGATATATTACATTTACTAGGAGAACATACTGATTCTTATGTTCAAGGATATTTTCAATACGATAGTAAGAAGAGTGGTGGGGTTACAGTATGTCATTTAAGAATAGGGGATCATATGATGAATGCCCCATACTATGTTACTAATCCTAATCTATTAGTTATTACTAAAGATGAGTATATAAAGACTTTTGATTTATTTAATAATCTTAATAATAATCCAATAATTTTAATTAACTCTAATAAGAGTGATAATGATTTAGTGAAGTTATTTAGTTTGAAAGATGTTAATATTTTAAGAAATAAGAATGCAAGAATTATTATTATTGATGCGGATAGTTTAGCTATAGATTGTGGAATTAAGGGTAAGATTAGTAAGATTATGGAAATGGATATTTTAAGAATATTAGATTTTCCTAATGCTAAAGAATGTTTAGTTGATTCTATTAAGAAGAAGTTTATGAATAAGGGTGAAGATGTTGTTAATGCGAATATTAAAGCCTTAGAAGGGGCGATTAACAATGTTAGATTATTTAGTAATCCTTGGGATTTAGTTACGGCAGAAAAGAGTTTAGATAAAGATATTTTTGAAGTAATTAATCATCGTAAGGGCGATTCTTTAAGTGTTAATGAAGTTATGGAATTAAGAAATGGATGTTTTCCTCAAGGACTTGCTGCTAAAGAAAAGAGATGTGTAGCAACTAGTGTTCCAAAATGGAAGAAAGAAAATTGTATTCAATGTGGTTTATGTGCTTCAGTTTGTCCTCATGCTGTTATTAGACCGGTTATTACGGAGGGTGAGTCTGAACGCGGTATTAAAGTACTAGGTAAGACTGATTATAATTATGAAATTGTGGTTAGTGAAGCTGATTGTACTAGCTGTGGCTTATGTATAAATATTTGTCCTGGTAAGAATGGAGCGAAGGCTTTAGAATTTGGTAATGCTACTTACGAGACTCAAGAGTACGCTAATAAGATGTTTGATACGCATAAAAATCCGGAGTTATTTGATAAATTTACTATTAAAGGATGTAGTCAAAGAAAACCATACTTTGAATTTAGTGGGGCTTGTGCTGGTTGTGGAGAAACTCCTTACTTGAAGATTATTAGTCAATTATTTGGGGAGAAAATGGTTGTTAGCAATGCAACTGGTTGTTCTTCGATTTATGGTGGTTCGGCACCTTCAACACCTTATTTAGTACCTTGGGCTAACTCATTGTTTGAAGATAATGCGGAATTTGGTTTTGGTATTTATAATTCTTATAAGTTAATGCATGAACGTATTAAGAATATTATTCAAAGTACTTATGGTGCGGTTGATGATAAGGTTAAAGAATTATATGATATATGGTTAAATAATGAGAATGATTTTGAAAAGACTAGCGAGGTTAAGAAAGAGTTAGAAAGTTTAGATATTCCAAAAGATTTACGTGTGTTAATTGATTATGTTCCAGCAAGAAGTGTATTTATTGTTGGTGGAGATGGTTGGGCTTATGATATCGGTTTTGGCGGTATCGACCATGTTTTATCAAGTGGCGAGAATGTTAATATTATCGTTTTAGATACCGAAGTATACTCTAATACTGGTGGACAATCTTCGAAGTCGACAAGATTAGGTGCGGTTGCAGAATTTGCTAATATGGGTAAGAAAGTACCGAAGAAGGATTTATTCAAGATTGCGATGTGTTATCCTAATACGTATGTTGGAAGTGTATCTTTTGGCGCTAATATGATGCAAACAATTAAGACGTTTAAAGAAGCTGAAGAACATAAGGGACCAAGTATTGTTATTTGTTATTGTCCTTGTATTGAACAGGGTATTAAAGGTGGTATGTCTTGCTCAATAAATGAAGAAAAGTTAGCAGTTAATTGTGGTTATGTTAATTTAATGCGTTATAACCCAGTTGATAAGAAGTTGTATATGGATAGTAAGGAACCAGATTATACGAAGTATGAAGATTTCTTGAAAAATGAAGTTAGATATCGTTCTTTAATGAATAAGGATGGAAGCCTTGCTAAAGAATTACTTGATATGCAAATAGAAAATGCTAAAGAAAGATATGAATATTATAAAAAGTTAAGTGAAAATTAAAAAAGAAAAGAGTACGCGGGGTGTGTTTTTCCGGGTACTCTTTTTTTAGTTTGAAGGAGAAAATAGATTGGATAGTGAATTTTAAGTTTATATATAGTTTTTAAGGGGTAATTTATAGAATAACAGCTTTTTTTTCTCCTTCGAGTGGTAATATACTATCTTTTTTTATAAACTTCAAATTACAGTTTTTGAATTTCTGTAAGCCAAAATATATCATGTTAGATATATTTTGTTTGAAAATCGTGCAGATTTTAAAAAATGGGATAAGTTTTTTTACAGAAATTGAAAAAACGTAAAATTTTAATTTTTTTAATATTTTTGCTAAAAAATTACGCTATAGCGTAATAAATTTGGCTTTTATATTATAATTTTTGACTTTTTTGGAATGGAAGTCTGACTAATTTGAAATGAAACCCCTGACTTTTTTGCAATGAAAGCCTTACTAATTTGCAATGAAGGTAAAAAAAGCCCATAAGTATGGGAAAAGACACTATCTTTTCTAAATTAATAAATTTTGGTATACTCTTACTATAGGGTGATAACGATGCAGATACCATTTATAAATAATAAGTACAATGATTTAGTATATGTTAAAGATAATAATATTTATTTTGATGATGATAAATATCATAAAGATAATGATAGTTTAGTACCTTTAATTAAAATGGCTATTAATAATAGAAAAGTATATCAGGTACTTAAAGAAAGTCTTATTAATAAAGGAAGTATTAATTTAGAAGGATTATCGAAAGAAAATACTAGTGTAGGGATATATTATGATACCCAAGAACTAAAAGAGTTTTTTAAAGAAAATTTAGGTCAATTTAATATTTTAGAAAGAAGAAAGATAAAGGAGTTAGAAAGTATTAATACTTATGAATATTATTATCGTCATATTAAAGATAGAAAAGTAGATAATAAAAGAATTGATGATATTATAAAGTTATTAAGTTCTAATGATATATTAAGTAAGATTAGTAATACTAACTTAGAAGAGTTATTGTTAACTTTGAATAAAGATCCAATTAATATAGGAGGAGTTAATATATGTACGAGGTTTAACTTTCCAATAGAGATTAGTAACAAGATTATGAGTAATGTTAGAATGCTTTATAGGGTATATGCTAGTACAATAATTATTGATGGTAATATTAGTTATTATGATTTATATAGATATTTTGATAATTTTAATAGTAGTACTAAAAATGATTATGAATATGAATTAAAGTCTAAAAAAGTATTGGGATTAGATATAGAAGATGTAGTTAATAAGTTGAATAAAATATGGCTTGGTAATGAAGTACTTAGAGGTTTTAAGAATATGGGGTTAGATTATTTTGTAGAACATTATAGTAGAGTTAAGATAGATAAAGATAACTTTATTAAGAATAAAACTAACTTAGATAAAGTTAAAATAGATAGTAATTTTAAGAATAACTTGCTTAGAGAGATTAGTAATACTAACTTTAATGAGTTAGAGAAAGCTTATTATTTATATCGAAGATTATGTGAGAAGTTATCGTATGATGATTTATATATGGCTATGGGGGATGTTGTTAATATACCGCATAAGAGTTTAGAAAGAATAGAAAGTATTAATGATAAGAATAATTTAGTTATATGTCATGAGTTTGTTTTAATATTTACTAAATTATGTGAGACCTTAGGGATACCTTCTCAAATACTTAATGGGCAAAATAGAATTAAGACAGAAGAGAGTTTATTTCAAGGACATTCTAAGGCTGTTATATTAGTTAATGATTTTATAATTCATGTTGATTCAACTAAGTCAGTACTATCTTCAGATATTGCTAAAGAAAAATTAGGAATGAACTTAGAAGGATTTGAGTACTTAGGATCTTCTATCTTACAACAAGAAGAATTTATGGAGTCTTTAAATAAAGTTAATGAATATTTAGCTAAAAAAGAGAAAGATTTTAAGTATATAGATTCGTTAGAAATATTAAAAAGAAGAGCTTTAAGAGCAAATATAGTTACTTTAGAAGAAAAAAAGAGTATAATACTATCGATGTTTAAAGATTATGTGCATGAAGATACTCAGATGAGTGATATGGCTTATTTCTTACTTAAATGTAGGGATGCAATATATGGAAGTAGTAATTATTGTAATATAAAATATATTGTTAGAAATAAGCCTTTAAAAGTAGTTAGTTTAATAACTTTTAGTACTAATGGTAATTTAGAAGATATAGAAAATAATGAGTATTATTTATATGAAGGGAATATTTTTTATAATATTTTAAGTAGTAAAGTAGAAGAGTTATTTACTAGTGGAGCTTATAGATTTATTGAAGGAGATAAAGATAAGTCGTTACCTGGAATAGGAGAGATTAGTGTTGATGTTAGAAGAGTTTAAGAAAAGATTAGATAATATAGAAAATATAAATTTAAGAAATATTGTTAATAATGTGATTAGTAATCCTAATTGGGTTAATGATGTTGATTTAGATACTTATGTTTATATTATGGAGTTATTAGGTTATTCTAAGAATGAGTCTTTAGATAGTTATAGAAAGGTTTTGAAGAAGAGTTATGATTAGTAGGAGTGAAGTATTTATTAAGGGCGCTAAGAATTTACTTAATAGTTTTAAATATGCTTTTTGGGGTATTTATAAGTCTTTTAAGTCAGAAAGAAATATGAAGATACATTGTTTGGCCGTTATTTTGGTTATTATATTAGGGTTTGTTTATCAAATTAGTATGGTAGAATGGTATATTTGTCTTATTTTGTTTGGGGTAGTTATTTCAGCAGAGTTATTTAATACGGCGATTGAGACAGTTGTTAATATGGTTATGCCTTATAAGAATGAGAAGGCTGGGTTAGCTAAAGATATTGCGGCTGGGGCAGTACTAGTTCTAGCTATAGTAGCGGCAATAATTGGGGGATTTATCTTTATACCTAAAATATTTTAGAAAGAAGGTGCTTCATGAATGAAATAAAATGCCCAAACTGTGGGACAATATTCCAAATAAATGAAACAGACTATGATAAAATAGTTAAACAAATTAAAAATCAAGAATATGATAAAGAAATAAAAGAATTAGAAAATAGATATAAGAAAGATAAAGAACAAGAACTAGAGATTATTAGAAATCATATTGAACAAGAACATAGTAAAGATATTAGTAAGAAGAATGAAGAGATACTTAATTTAAAGAATGAAATAAAAAATCAAAGTACTTCATTAGAAAATACTTATAAAGATGAATTAAGTAAGAAAAATGAAGAAATAATTAATTTGAAGAATGAACTTAAGATTCAAGAAGCTAATATGACTAATGATTATGAGAATAAGAAAAAGGAGGTTGTTTCAAAGAAAGATGAAGAGATACTTAATTTAAAGAATGAACTAAGAAATCAAGAGGCTACAATAAAAAATAACTACTTAGAAGAAATAAATAAACAAAACTTAGAGATAGAAAAACTAAAGGGAGAATTAAAAAATAAAGATACTAAGTATGAATTAGACTTAAAAACATCTTTAAATGAAAAAGATAAAGAAATAACAGAGTTATCTAATAAAATAGAAATAAGTAAACAAGAATATATAAATAAAGAAACTAATCTTAAAGATTCTTATGAAAATAAAATAAAAATGAAAGATGAACAAATAGCGTATTATAAAGATTTTAAAGCCAGACAATCTACTAAGATGATAGGAGAGTCTTTAGAACAACATTGTAGTATGGAATTTAATAAGTTAAGACCTTTATTTCCTGATGCTTACTTTGAGAAAGATAATGATTGTAAGAATGGTTCTAAGGGAGATTTTATTTATAGAGATTTTGATAGTGATCATACTGAGATAGTATCAATTATGTTTGAAATGAAGAATGAGGGAGATACAACTAGTAGTAAACATAAGAATGAAGATTTCTTTAAAGAATTACATAAAGATAGGGACGAAAAAAAATGTGAATATGCCGTATTAGTGTCATTACTAGAAATAGATAATGAATTATATAATACAGGGATAGTAGATGTATCTTATAAGTATCCTAAGATGTATGTTATTAGACCACAATTTTTTATACCATTAATTACGTTAATTAGAAATATTAGTTTAAAAAGTTTAGAATATAAGAAAGAATTAGTTACAATTCAAGAACAAAATATAGATATAACTAATTTTGAAGATAATATGAATAAATTTAAAGAATCTTTTGGAAGAAACTATAGATTAGCTAGTGACAAGTTTAAGAAAGCAATTGAAGAAATAGATAAAACAATAGACCATTTGCAGAAGACTAAAGAAGCATTGTTATCGAGTGAAAATAATTTAAGAATTGCTAATAATAAAGCCGAAGATTTAAGTATTAGGGGGTTAACTAAGGGCAATATTACTATGAGTAAGTTATTTAATGAGGTTAAAGATAAAAAGTTTGAAGAAATTAGTGAAGATAAAATTGACTAGAATTAGAACTTATGGTATTATCTAACATGAAAAAACAAAGAAAAGAAGTGTTTATATGAATGAAAAATTATATACTGAACAAGAAACAGTAAGAAGAGAAAAATTAAAAGAAATTAGTAAAGTTTGTAATCCTTATCCTGATTCTTTTAAAAGAACGCATACACTACTTGAAGCACGTAATTTAAGTGATGAGACTATGGATGTAAGTGTTGCGGGTCGTATTATATTTATGCGTAAAATGGGTAAGTTAAGTTTTATTAGAATTAGAGATTTAGAAGCTGATTTACAATTAGAGTTTAAGATTGACTGTGTTGGGGAAGAAAATTATGCTTTCTTTAAGAAGTTAATTGATACAGGAGACTTTATTGGAGCGACGGGTGAGATATTTACTACTCAAACTGGTGAGAAGACTTTAAGAGTTCATAGTTTTAAATTTTTAGGTAAAGCTTTAAGACCGTTACCAGAGAAGTTTCATGGTTTAACTGATACAGAAATGAAGTATCGTCAAAGATATGTTGATTTAATTATGAATGAAGATAGTAGAAAGGTATTCTTAGGTAGAAGTAAGTTTTATAACTTTTTACATAGATATTTAGGAGATAATGGATTCTTAGAAGTAGAGACTCCTATTATGCAAACAGCTGTATCGGGGGCGGCTGCTAAACCTTTCTTTACGCATCATAATGCCTTAGATTTAGATATGAATTTAAGAATTGCTCCGGAAACTTATTTAAAACAATGTATTGCGGCTGGCTATGATAGAGTATATGAAGTAGCTAAGTGCTTTAGAAATGAAGGGATGGATACTGAACATTTACAAGAATTTACGCAAGTAGAATGGTATGTAGCATATTGGAATTTTGAAAATACGATTGTTTTCTTCCAAGACTTTATTAGAAATGCTTTATTAGAGTTAGTGGGGACAACAACAATTAATTATCGTGGTAATGAACTTGATTTTGGTAGGGAATCATGGACGAGAATTAATTATATTGAAGAAATGAAGAAATTACTTGGAGATAATTTCTTAGAGATTGAAGACCCTAATGAATTAAAAGAATTAGTAGTAAGTAAGGGCTTATTTACGATGAATGATATGATTGAATATAAGTCTTTAAGTCAAATAATTGACTTTGTATATAAGAAGAAGATTCGTGCTAATATTATTCAACCAACTATTCTTTATAATTATCCTGCTATTTTAAAGCCTTTAGCTAGAAGAAATGATAATGATAAGAATGCGGTTGATGTATTCCAAGTTGTTGTTTGTGGTACGGAGATTTGTAATGCTTATAGTGAGCTTGTTGACCCAGAGGTTCAAAGACAAAACTTTGTGGAACAATTAAATGCGAAGAAACAAGGGGATGACGAGACTATGGACTTAGATGAAGATTTTATGGCTGCTATGGAACAAGGTATGCCTCCAATATCTGGTTTAGGTTTTGGTATTGATAGATTAATGATGTTAATTTATAATCAAGAGTCTATTAGAGATGTTGTGTTATTTCCTATTATGAAACCAAAGGACTAGTGAATAGTTCTTTTTGTTTTGTTTGATAAATAAATGATATCGGAGGATTTTATGTTAAAAAGAGAAAATATTTTAAAACGTATTAGAGGATTTTATGATTGTTCGTTAGTTAAAGTATTATATGGAATAAAAGGTTGTGGTAAAACAACTATTTTATATCAAACTATGGATGAGTTAAGAAATGATAAGTCGGTAGATGATGAACATATTATATTTTTAGATTTAGGAAAAGAAAAGTTTGACTATCATTCTTTAAATGATTATGTAGAAAGTAAGATTGTTGATAATAAGATTTATTATGTATTTTTAGATGATGTTCAAAATGTTGATAATTTTGAGAGAGTTGTTAATTCTTTTAGAGCAACTAGGGATAATGCAAGTGTATTTATTACGGGTTCAAGTTTAAGTTTGCGTATTTCAGCATTAACTTCGGCATTAGGAGCTAGACATGTATCATTTGAAATTTTTCCTTTTTCTTATGAAGAATATATTTTATTTACTAATAATGATGCTTATGATTTGGTTAATTTTAGGGATTATGTTAAATGGGGTGGATTACCTTATAGATGTTCTTTAAGTAATGAGGCTGCTATTAAAAATTATTTAGATAATTTAATAATTTCAAATGATATATTATTAATTAGGAGACTAACTAAGTATTTAATTGCTAATCTGGGTAAGGATTTTTCTATAGATAATGCTTGTAAGTACTTAGAGGTATCAGTTGAAACTTTGAATAACTGTTTAGAGGTATTATGTAATGCTTTAGTTATAAAAAGAGTTGCTAATTATGATTTATCAGGTTTTAGATATTATTTTACTGATTTAGGTTTTATTCAATCTAGTAATATAAATCATGCTATTTTAGAAAATATTGTCTTTATTAACCTTATTAATAAAGGTTATAGAGTTTATGTTGGTAAAGATAGTAATTGTAATATTAGTTTTATTGCTAATTGTTTTGGCAATTGTATTTATGTTAATGTTGCTAAATCTTCTAATTATGTTAAAGAATTTAGTAAGTTTAGCTTAGTTAATAATGTTTTTTCAAAGTATGTTGTCTCTTTAGATAGGGTTACTATGTCTAAAAATGGTATTGAGTATTTATATTTAATTGATTTTTTATTTAAGAAAGATTATTAATATTCATTCCTAATTCTTTCGCATTTGCGAAAAAATTAGGAATGACATTATCTATAAATTGTTTAGTTTTAATTTGTTAAGGTTTAGTGGGAATAGACTCTTCTTTATATCCGTTTAGTTAATTTTATGCAAGTATACGATATTGGGGTGGTAGTATGGTAGTGCAAGCATATGACAATACATGTCATATGTATAATAAAATTATTTATTTGGTTCATAATAAAAGGAGAGAGGTTTAATATGTATGAAGTATAAGAAAATATTAATTTTATCAATTGTTGGGGTTTTGTTGTTAGTAAGTATAGTAGTAGCTACGTCTTATGCTTACTTTACAGCAAATGTATCTGGTAATAAAGACACTAATAATGTAGTTATTACTAATGGGGTTATGGCTTTAGAATATAAAGACGGAGACGAGATAACTCTAGCAAATGCTGTACCAGGTAGTTCAGTTTCTAAAACATTTACTGTAAAGAATACTGGAAATGTTAGTACTAACTATACTATTTATTTTAGTGAGTTATCTAATAAGTTTGTAGATAAGACTGATTTAGTTTATACATTAACTAGTAGTGATGGTGGTAAGAATGTAGCACAAACACAGGTGCCAGATAGTAATGAGGCTATGGTAAGTAATTATGCTATTGATGCTGGTAAGACACATACTTATACCTTAACTATTACATTCTTAGATAAAGATGAGAATCAAGATGATAATCAAAATGTATCATTTAGTACTAAGGTAACTATTAATGAAACTAAAGAAGTAGAATCTCCAAGTACTGGTGGTGCTGCTTCAACTATAGCAACTTTAGCTACAACTGATACTACAAATTTTGCTACTGATGATCCTGATAATAATATAAGATATATTGGGGCAAATCCAAATAACTATGTATATTTCAACTGTAGTGATTATAATAATCAAAGTGATAATACCTGTGAGAAATGGCGTATCATTGGTGTATTTAAAAATATGACTAAGGAAGATGGCT
>CALBBI010000096.1:0-8781 GCA_937926935.1 uncultured Bacillota bacterium | reverse complement strand
ATGACCCTAATAATAAAGGGGAACCATTCTGGGAAAAGAGTGCAGCTGACTTCTTCTCAGGGTTAGCACTAGGGTTATTCCAAGATGCTAAAGAAGATGAAATTAATATTAACTCTATTAGTGTTATGTCAACAGTAGGTGAAGAAAGACTAGGAGCATCTAACTATACTAAAGAGTACTTTACCATGAAAGGTGAAGCTTCATCTCCTTATATCTTTGCTTCTAATACAATTAATGCGCCAAGTGATACTAAGGGTGGTATCATGTCGACATTTAGACAAAAAATTCGTCTTTTTGCTTCACGTGAGAACTTATCAGAAATGTTAAGTCATAGTGATTTTAGTCTTTTAGATATTGGAAAACAAAAAACAGCAGTATTTATTGTAATTCATGATGAAAAAACAACATACCATGCTTTAGCAACAATATTTATTAAACAATGTTATGAAACATTAATTGATGTTGCTCAAGAAAATGGTGGTAGATTACCAATTAGAACTAACTTTATTTTGGATGAGTTTGCTAATATGCCACCATTAAAAGATGTTGACTCTATGGTTACAGCAGCTCGTTCAAGAGGAATGCGTTTTACCTTTATTATTCAAAACTTTGCCCAATTAAATGATGTTTATGGTAAAGAAGTTGCAGAGGTAATTCGTGGTAACTGTGGTAATACAATCTATTTAATTTCAACTGAGCTTGCGGCTTTAGAAGAAATTAGTAAGATGTGTGGTGAAGTAAAATCTAAAGAAAAAGATAAGACGGCTTCTACACCATTAGTAACTGTAACAGACTTACAAAAGTTAAAATTTGGTGAAGCTATTCTTATGCGTTTACGTAAGAGTCCATTTAAAACAAAATTACCAATGAATGACCAAGTTAACTGGGGATATACAATTGAAGAAGCAAGTTTTCCAACGAGAGCTACTAAACCAGTAGAAATATTTGATATTAAGACATTTGTAAAAGAAAAGAAAAAAGAAAAAATGATGGCTGAGGGTAATAATAGTCCAATGGGTGGGGGATTTAATCCAATGAACCCATTTGGTGGCGGTATGAGTCCTTTTGGGGATATGGCAAGTCCATTTGGTGGTTCAACGCCTAATCCATTTGATACGGCACCTAAATCTAGTAGTCCTTTTAGTACTAATTTAGATTTAGACGCTATGATGCGTGATATAGATAGAAAAATTGCGGAATTGGATGCTGAAGAAGCTAAGGCTAAAGAAGAGGAGAAGAAAAAACAAGAAGCAAGTAATAATGTTACAGCTCCAATTTCTGCTCCAACTTCAGAGCCTAAACCAGCAAATGATATATCAAATATAAATATTCCAACACCGGATATTGATTCGGTTCTAAAAGAAATAGAAAAACCACTTGCTAATAAAGTAGTAGAGCCAGAATCTCAAACTAAATCAATAATTGAACCGGTAGCTCCGGCACCAATTAAAGAACCAACAATAATCCAACCTGAGCCAATGGTAAAACAACCGGAACCAGTAGTTCAAGTTCAACCAAAACCAGTTGAAGTAGAGCCAAAACCAAGAATAAATCAAAGTAGCTTTAACTTTGATTTACCAAGTATTGATAATTATCAATTACCTAAAAATGAGGTTAAAGAACCTACTAAGATAGAAATACCTACACCAAAAGTAGAAGAAAAACATGAAGAAATAAAAAATAATGTTTTAGATAGTCAGGATAAACCAAAAATCAATGTTGATGTTGATTCGGTAGTATTTAATAATAATGTTATTAGTGATGATGAATTCTTTGATGATTTCTTTGGGGATGATGACGAATAATATTAACTAGCACTTTTGCTAGTTTTTAAGTGCCATAATTTTTTTTTAAACATAAAATACTTTAGGTGATGAAATGAAATCTATAAGTATAAAAGATTATAATTCTAGTATGGGAACATTAATAGATATTGAAGATGCTATAACTTACAATAAGAATCATGTTACTGGGGCAATTAATATTCCTTATCAAAAATTAATATATAACTTTAAAAGTTATTTGAACCCTAATGAACGTTACTATATCTATTGTCATGGGGGAGTAAAAAGCCGTAGGGCGGTAAGTATATTGGAAATATATAAGTATGATGTAACGCAAGTATTACTCTAGAAAATTTTAAAAAAATATGATATCCTTATAAATAGAGAATAGGTGATATCATGTTTGGAAAAGTAATTAAGATATTTGGAGATACGATTTATGTTCAAAATTTGGCTGGTAAAGCGGAAACAGGTGTTTTAGGGTATCATGTTGTTTTTAATGATGCTAATCGTCAAATAGTGGGGGAAATAGAGAATATTGATGCTGAGGCTGTGGAGATTCTTTTAATTGGAGAAATTGTTAATAATATATTTATACCGGGTGTTATTAAGAAACCTAATGCTGAGGCTGGATGTCGTATTATAACTAAAAGAGAACTAGAATACATTTTAGGTAGTCAAGACTATACCAAGAAAAATAACGTTTTAATTGGGGATTCCCTAACTTATCCAGGATTTAAAATAACTGCTGATGTTAACCAACTTTTTGCTAATCACTTTGCTGTTTTAGGAAATACAGGTAGTGGTAAATCCTGCAGTGTTACGCGTATTATTCAAAATATATTTTATTATAATGATGAAGTTATGCCTACTAAGTCCCACTTTGTAATATTTGATGTTTATGGGGAATATAATCATGCTTTCTTAGGGTTAAATAAACTTCCTAACATGGGATATAAATGTTATACTACTGATACAACGGGAAGAGTAGATGGGGATATTGTTAAAATTCCTGCCTACTTCTTAGGAGTAGATGAGTTAGCACTTCTTTTAAACGTTGATGATCCGACTATTATTCCGGTAATAGAAAATACTTTAAGATTGGTTTATATCTTTAATAGTCAAGATGAAAAGACTGTTAAATATAAAGATTATATTATTGCGTCTAGGGTTATGGATATCTTATCTAGTGGTAAGACTGCTAACCAGTTACGTGACCAAATTATTGCTATGTTAACTAAGTATAATACGAAGAATATTAATTTAGATTCAACTATTAAGTCTCCTGGATATAATCGTACTTTCAAACAATGTTTATTAATAGATAATCAAGGGAAAATGAATGCGATTGATTTAGTAATAGATTTCTTAAAAGATTTTACTAGTTTTGATTTAAATTCTTTGGATATTGTTCCTAACTTTGTTTATACTTTAGATGACTTAGCTAGTGCTTTAGAATTTTCTCTTATTAATGAAGGGGTTTTAAACTCTAATACCCAATTTGATAAGTTAAATAAATTAAAGGTTAGATTGAACTCAATTATTAATAGTGATTATAAGAAATTCTTTGAATTTAAAGATGTTATTAGTAAGAATGAATATATTAAGAGATTCTTTAGTAAGAATGATGGGACACCAGTACAGTTAGTTAATATGAATTTAAATTATATTGATGAACGTATGGCAAAGACTTTAACAAAGATTTATGCGAAGTTATTTTATAATTATGTTACTTCAATTAAACCAAGGGCTAGTTTTCCTATTCATATGATAATAGAAGAAGCTCATAGGTATGTAAAGAATGATAATGATATTGAAATAATTGGATATAATATATTTGATAGAATTACTAAAGAGGGACGTAAGTATGGGATTATTTTAGGGTTAATTACCCAAAGACCTAGTGAACTTTCAACGACTTCTATATCTCAATGTTCTAACTTTATTGTGTTGAAATTATATTATCCGGATGATTTAGAGTTAATTAAAAAGATTACGGCTAATATTAGTGAGAATATGATTAATAAAGTTAAGACGTTAAGACCGGGTATGGCTTTATGTTTTGGTAATGCTTTTAAAGTACCATTAGTGGCAAGTCTAGGGTTACCGGATCCAATGCCGGAATCAACGAGTGTTAATTTGGTTGATACTTGGTTTTAGAAAATTTAAGAAATATCTTTCTAGGTATTTCTTTTTTTTTAACTATACTTTATAATACATTAAGAAAGGGTGGTAAATATGGCAATCGCAAGCTTACTTCCAGCAGATATTTATACGGTAGTTAATAAAACTATTTTAACTAATGAAGATAAGAATAATTTAATATCGCTTTATGAACCAATTATTGGGCCGATTGCTATATCCCTATATTTAACTTTATGGCGTGATTTAGATACTTTAGAAATTATGAGTAGAGATTTTAATCATCATCATTTAATGACGATTATTAAAAGTGATTTAGAGACTATTAGGTTAGCTAGGGAGTCTTTAGAGGCTGTGGGGCTTATAAGAACATTCTTTAAAGAAGGGGATGTTAATTCTTATGTTTATGAGTTATATAGTCCTTTAAGTCCGAAAGAGTTTTTATCTCATCCTATCTTTAATGTGGTTTTATATAATAATATTGGTAAGAGTGAGTATGAAAGTATTAAGAATACTTATCAAAAATTAAATATTGATTTAAATGGGTATGAAGATATATCAAAGTCAATTAATATGACGTTTAAGTCTTCTACTATAGTACCGGAATTTGATGTTAAAGATAAGAATAAGTTAAATGTTAAAGCTACGGATGTGATTGATTTTGAACTTTTAGTTAACTCACTACCTAAAGGGTTATTAAATGAGAGAAGTCTTAATAAACGTTCGAAGGAGCTTATTGAGAATTTGGCTTTTGTGTATAACTTAGATACTTTAAAAATGGCGGAGATTTTACGTAATACGATTAACGAAAAAGGTTTTATTGTAGCCGATGATTTAAGAAAGTATGCTAGAAATTATTATACTTATCAAAATAATGGGCGTTTACCAACTTTGATATATCGTAGTCAACCAGAGTACTTAAAGAGTCCAATGGGGGATAGTTCGAAAAGAGCACGTATTATTTATGTGTTTGAAAATACTAAGCCATATGATTTTTTAAAGAATAAGTATCATGGGGTAGCACCGACAAATAGAGACTTAAGATTATTAGAGAATTTAATGTGTGATTTAGGACTTAAACCGGCGGTTGTAAATGTTTTAATCGACTATGTATTAAAGAAGAATAATAATAAGTTAAATCAAGCTTTTGTGGAGACTATTGCAGGTCAATGGGTAAGAAGTGGGGTAGAAACCGCAGATGAGGCGATGCGTTTAGCTGAAGCCGAACAGAAAAAAATTATGAAAAAAGCTCCGGCTACTATTAAGACACCAGAGGCGACGCCGGTTTGGTTTAAGGAAGAAATCAAAAAAGAAGAAGCCAGTGTGGAAGAACAAAAAGAATTAGAAGACTTAATGAAAGGATTTGAATGATATGCTTGTAACTGCGAATCGTATGCTGGAAAATAGTGTTAAAGATAATTACTTAAAGGCACTTAAAGACCCGGATTTTGTATCATTAGTAAGTAAATTAAATCTTAGTGAGAATGAGATTATGAAATATACGACGAAATTACAAAATACGGTGGAAGAATTAAAAAATTGTAAGAATTGTCCAGGTTTAGCTGCTTGTAAAAACAAAGAACTAGGGTGTGTTAATTATCCCCAAAATTATAATAATCATGTTCTTTTTTCTTACATTGCCTGTCGATATAAGAAAGAGCAAATAAGAAAAGAACAAGAGAAAGTTACAGCCGCTAAAACCTTAGAGTTAGCGTCATTAAAAGATATTGATAAAACTGATAAAAATCGTTATGAAGTATTAAAATGGGTTACTAATTTTATTAAAGAGTATGACCCAAATAAGAGAAGTAAGGGATTATATTTACATGGTAATTTTGGGTGTGGGAAAACTTATATACTAAGTGCTATGGCTAATGAGCTTACTAAGAAACATTATAATACCGAGACTGTTTATTTTCCTACCTTACTAAGAGATTTGAAGAATAATTTTGATAGTTTAGGGGATACAATTGATTATTTAAGTAATGTTGATATCTTAATAATTGACGATATAGGGGCAGAGAAGGTAACGGACTGGGGTAGAGATGAGATACTTGGTACTATCTTACAAACAAGGATGAATAATCTTAAAACTACTTTCTTTACGTCGAATTTTACATTAAAAGAACTAGAAAGACACTTATCGAATAATGGAAGTGAACCAGTAAAATCAAGTAGGATTATTGAACGAATTAAGTTTTTATGTCAAGATATGGAAATGATAAGTAAAAATTATCGTAACTAACTTTGACTATTAGATAAATAAAAAGTATAATTATTATTATGGAGGATATAAAGATGAATGAAGAAAAAATACCTAATCATGTGGCTATTATATTAGATGGTAATAGAAGATGGGCTAGGGAACATAAATTACCTAAATTAGAAGGCCATAGAAGGGGTTTTGAAAATATTAGAAAACTTACAAATTATATATTTAGTAGAGGGGTTAAGTATTTATCGGTTTTTGCTTTTTCAACAGAGAATTTTAAAAGAACTCAGGATGAGGTTAAATACTTAATGGATATGTTTGTTAAAGAATTTAAGAAAGAGTATATCTCGTTACATAAAGATAATATTAAAGTTATTTTTAATGGGCGTAAGAGTGGCCTTAGAGATGATGTATTAGAGGCTATGGAAGAGATTAGTAGTTTAACTAAAGATAATACGGGGGGAGTTTTTAATATTTGTTTAAACTATGGGGGTCATGCCGAGATAGTTGATGCGACTAAAGAGATTGCTAAGTTAGTATTAGATAATAAATTAAGTATTGATGATATTACGGAAGAAGAATTTGCTAAACATTTATATCAAGATTTACCACCAATTGATTTAATGATTAGAACGAGTGGAGAGGTTAGATTAAGTAATTTTATGTTATGGCAATTATCTTATGCGGAGATGTATTTTCCTGATTGTCATTGGCCAGCTTTTAATGAGAGTGAGTTTGATAAAGCTATTAGGGCGTATAATGGACGTGAGAGAAGATTTGGAGGTAATAGTAAGTGAAGAAAAGGGTAATTGGGGCTTTATCACTAGCTATTATTGGTATTCCTATATTCTTAGTAGGGGGTATTCTTTTTAAAGTACTATGTGTTATTTTAGGACTTTTAGCGTTAAGAGAGATATTTAACTTAAAAGAAAGTCATGAAAGATTTGGTGCTGTGCCGATGGCATTAAGTATAGTTTCTTTAATTATTTTAGTATTTCTAAATCCTAGTGGGTATGCTTTATTTTTAGGGCTTTCTTACCAAGCAATAGCGTTTACGATACTTAGTTTATTAATACCTACTATTTTTGTTAATAGTTATAAAACTAAGGACGCTATTTACTTAATGGGTTTTACATTACTTTTAGGGATGTTATTTAATAGTGTTATTATGTTATATGAAAGTAATAAATGGGTACTTTTATACATTGTATTAGTAAGTATGAGTACAGATATATTTGCTTACTTAATTGGATCATTAATAGGGTGTCATAAGGTTAGTAAGATATCTCCTAATAAGAGTATAGAGGGGTGTGTTGCTGGTAGTTTATGTGCTACTATAATAGGGACATTTTATTACTTAGCAGTGATTGATGGTACTCATGTTTTAAATATTATAATATTAACTTTAATAATATCATTAGTAAGTCAAATGGGAGATATCTTCTTTAGTAAGATAAAAAGAGAGAATGGTATTAAAGATTTTTCTAAAGTAATAGTGGGACATGGGGGTATATTAGATAGATTAGATAGTTTAATATTTGCTATTTTAGTATATATTATATTATGTACGATATTATAAAGAGAAAAGAGGATTATTATGTGGATTATATATATTATTATTTTAATATTAATGCTAGGTATATTAGTATTAGTTCATGAATTAGGACATTTTTTAGTAGCTAAAAAATGTGGGGTTCATATTTATGAGTTTTCTATAGGTATGGGTCCAGTTATATTTAAACATATGGGTAAAGATAAGATTCAATATTCGATTAGGGCTTTACCTATTGGGGGATTTGTTCAGATGGCTGGTGAGGTCATGGAAGATGATGATAAGGTTGATAAGAGTAAGTTTATGTGTAATAAACCTTGGTGGCAAAGAGTATTAATCTTAGTTGCGGGTGTTATGATGAACTTTATTACAGCTTTTGTATTATTATTTTTAATTGCTATTATATGGGGTGCTAATTCAACTACTCCAAAGATTGCTAAAGTTCAAGAGGGTTCGGCTTATAGCTTAGCTGGAGGTCGTGATGGTGATGTTATTTTAGCAGTTGATAATAAGAAGACTAGTACTTGGGATAGAGCGCAGGTTCTATTAACTTTAGATAATAAGAAAGAATATTATGAGATTAAAGTTAGACATGAGGATAATATAGAAGAGACTTTAAAGGTTAAACCGCAAGAGAGTGTTTTAGAAGATGGTAATAAGACTAAGGTATTTGGGGTATCTATTGCGAGTGAGAAATCTTATGGTTTAGGGGCTTCAATTAAGTATGCAGCTTCGAAGTTTACGAGTATTTATGAGTCAATGTTTACGATTATTGGAGGCTTATTTACGGGTAAATTAGGGGTTAATTCGTTAAGTGGTCCGGTTGGAATGTATTCGATTGTTGAACAGTCTTTTGCCCTAGGATTAGCGCAAATAATATATTTAACAGCGTATATTTCAATTAACTTAGGATTTATGAATTTATTACCATTCCCAGCCTTTGATGGTGGTCATGTAGTATTTATTATTATTGAAAAATTACGTGGTAAACCAATCGATAAGAATATTGAAGGTTGGTGTCATGCTATTGGGTTCTTAATTTTAATGTTATTAATGATTTTTATTACGATTAAAGATATAGTAAATATATT
>CALBBI010000095.1:0-3420 GCA_937926935.1 uncultured Bacillota bacterium | reverse complement strand
ATAATAATGAGTTTCAAGATATAACTTTAGATATTTTTAATAATGGTTTTACAGTCGGTTCCGTCGTTAAAGGTGCTTCCCATACCGTTGGTTATATCAATAATGCCATATCTATCGGTAAGAAAATCAATGACGCTTGCGTAAAATTATACAACGTTCCCGAAAAATGTTCCTTCAAACGTCTAGGTTATATAGATGATATCTCTGCTTTAAAAATGTCTTCTAACTACTATCAATTTATCACCGCCATTAAAGTTGCTAACCAAGAATACCATGCGAATATGCGCCTTGAAGTAACTAAAGAAACTTTCGACAAATATCGGGAAATCTTCAAAAACTACGGCCTTGGCAGCACTACTTACATCGACTTTCCTCAAGAATTTACTGGTATTGAAGGCACCACAATCGCTCCTGATTTGTATCTAAATCTAACCATCGGGCAATACGATACTTACTCTTTACTAGGTCTTCTATCTTACATCAATACGATTGCTAATAACGGTACTAGAAAATCTCTAAGTCTAACCATAAAAGAAAACAAAGTAGTAGATACTATCCCCTTAGAAGAAAAAAATATGTCCCGTATCAAAGAAGGCTTCTACCAAGTAGCAACAAAAGGCACAGGTCGTGGTTACATCGACACCAAATACATGCCCGCTGGCAAAACCGGCACCGCTCAAAACTACTACGACGGCAAAATAAATACCATTAATCAAACCTTTATTGGCTACGCTCCCAAAGACAACCCCAAATATTCCTTCGTTATAATAAGCCCCAATATCTCTTATGAAAATGAAAAACGCAACTTTGTTGCTCCGGTAACTAAAAATATCGCCAAAGAAATAAGCGATTATCTATTTACGAAGTAATAATCTAATAAAACACAAAAAAGTTGTTTGCAAAGTAGCTAATTTATGGTAAAATACCTATGTAATCAAAAAAAGGAGGTAGACTTTATGGCTAAAAATGAAAATAGAAATTACGTTACTTTAGTATGTAGTGAATGTAAACATGAAAACTATACTACACAAAAGAATAAGAAAAATACTCCAGAAAAATTAGGTATTAAAAAAGCTTGCCCTAATTGTGGAAAACATACAACTCATAAAGAAAAAAAATAATAAGAATAGGAGAGAATACTCATGCTAATTAATATTAATGACATTAAAAATGGTATGACTATAATCATGGATGGAAAACTATGCCAAATAGTAGAGTTCCAACATGTTAAACCAGGAAAAGGTTCTGCCTTCGTTAAAATGAAATTAAGAAACTTAAAAACTGGTTCTATCGTTGAAGATACATACAATACTAATATTAAAATAGAAAAAGCACACGTTGATAAAAAACCAATGCAATATCTATATAATACTGGTGATGACTATGTATTTATGGACACTAATACTTATGAACAAGTAGAAGTACCAGCATCAAGATTAGAAGAAGAAAAGAAATATTTAAAAGAAAACTTAGAAATTACGATTAATTTCTATGAAGGTGAAATTATTGGTATCGATTTACCAGAAAAAATTGAATTCGAAGTAGTTGATACAACTGACGCTACTAAAGGTAATACTACTAATAATGCTCAAAAAGATGCTACACTAGAAACAGGATATACAATTAAAGTTCCAATGTTTATTAAAACCGGAGAACGTATTATCGTTTCTACTAAAGATGGTAAATACTCATCTCGTGCATAATTATAGACACTAAATTTACAAAGTGTCTTTTTTTATTTGTTAAAAGCCTTTATTCTTTGATATAATAAAAGTATTAAAGAAGAGTGATACAATGAAAAACTTAACTAGAATGTTTATATACATATGTTTATTTGGTCTTGCCTTAGGAGCGTTTATTTATTTAGGTAAGAAAGATTATGGTACCAAGATAAGTGATGCTAAAAAATTTAGTCGTGAATATAAAATAAGTGAAAATAATAAATTTAAATACGTTAAATCATACGAAGTACTAGATATTATTGAACATAAAAGTGGTGTCATTTTAATGGGATTTTCTAATAATGAATGGATGCAATACTATGTTAGATACTTAAATGAAGCTGTTAATGAAGATGATATTAAAACTATTTACTACTATGACTTATTAGAAGATAGAACAAGAAAGAATAAAAACTTTGTTAAGATAGAAGACATCATGAGTAGTTATCTAAAACAAACAGATGATGGCAAAGAATACTTATTTACACCAGCCTTAGTTTTCGTTAAAAATGGTCAAATTATTAACTATGATGATGAAACATCTTTAGTATCTTACAAAACCACCCCGGAAAGCTACTGGACACTAGACCAAGTAACTAACTTCAAAAATAAAATAAGCATATATTTAGGAGAAGAAGATTATGATAACTGATAGACAAAATAGTAAATTAACATTCTTTATATTTATTTTAGTAATAATTGGTCTTATTGTATTAGGTTACTTTCTAATTAAGAAACCTGATATTAGTGAGAAAATTTTAGATGATACTGAAACATTAGAAATTGATAAAACTAAGAATATCGTTTATTATGATAATATTGATGTTATAAGTAGTGAAGCCCAATTAGAATATAAAGATATCCATATTAACTTAAATAGTGATGACGCTAGAGAACTAGAAACTAAGTTAAATAATAATATGAATAAAATTAGAGGTAAATATACTAAGTTAGGAGATAATTCTAATCAAGAAATTATAAATGAAGCTGATGGGATTGCCCAAGCAGAGATTATTGATTATAATACATTTAATTCTACTAACTATGTAACTATTGAAGTTAATGAATATGAGTTTTTAGCTAGTGCTATGACCTTTGATAACAAATTAACTTATTACTGTCTTGATAAACGAAGTGGTAAACTACTTACTAATCAAATTATAATGAAACAAGAAAACTTAAGTGCTGATACGATAAGAACTAAAATATATGATCATATAAAAGATAATGATGAAATTGATATTGATGTTACTATGAATAATCCATATACCTTGTATTATAATGAATATGGCAAAGTAAAAGCAAATATTATTGTCAAAATAGGGGATATCAATTATAATGATAATGTAGAAATTAATTAATGAGGAGAAAAACATGAATTTAGAAGAAACAGAATTAAAAATGATGAAAGCTATTGAAAACTTAGAAGCTAAGTACATTAACATTAGAGCCGGACGTGCTAATCCTTCAATGTTAAATGGGATAATGGTTGAGTTCTATGGCGTACCAACACCAATTTCAAGTGTTGCTAATATTACTGTACCAGAAGCTCGTCAATTATTTATTAAACCTTTCGATAGAAGTACTTTAAAAAATATTGAACATGCTATTCAAGAAGCTAACCTAGGAATAAATCCTACTAATAATGGAGAAATGATTATTCTTACTATTCCGGCTTTAACTGAAGCTACAAGAAGAG
>CALBBI010000094.1:0-1013 GCA_937926935.1 uncultured Bacillota bacterium | reverse complement strand
CAAAAGTATTATTGTAAGATATTTCTTCTTCATAAATATTAACTAGTTTTTTTGTTAGGATATTAACGGTATCTTTATTGTCTACTCTAATATTATTCTCTTTTATATAAGTATTAATATTATTAGTTAAATTAGTTTGAAACTCTTCAGTATTTACACTTATTTTTTCATTAGCATAAAGATTATCGATAGAAGTAATAATATCTTTTTTTAAGGATTTAACACTTATAACGTTATTTAAGACTTCTTCATTTAGACCAGATTGTTCTAGGTAGTAAGATACTTCTTCTAAGGTATTATCATATAATTCTTGATAATAATTATGATTATCTAGTAAATCTAGGACATAATCTTCATTAAAGACGGTTAAGATTAGAATAATACTAAGACTTAGGAGAAAGAAACTTATACTTTGAATAAATTTTGTTGTATAACTTAATATAGTTTTCATAATTCTTTCCCTTCTATCTTTTTAGCGTAAACAACATATCTTTGATAGCGGTAGCCAACGCCATTAATTGGATAGCAAGTATAAAATAAGACTCTTTCCCCATCTTCTTCTAGGAATGTTTGAAATCTTTTATTTAAATCACTATCTCTTAGGATCTCATAATTATAAACTTCATAAGTATATTTGTCATAATAAGTATTGATATAAATTAATGATCCTTTAGTAAGCTCTGTAATTAAGCCAAAATGACGCATATTGTTATGAGCGGCAATGATGATAGGCAAACCTTCACCTGGAAAGAATGAGCCAATATAACGACCGGCACCTTTACGAATTATGCTTAAGGAATCTCCGTTGTAAAGATTGATGGTTCTATCTACTTCTGGAATATTAATAGTACCAAAGGCTTCACCGTAAGCTGGAAGCGGACTTAGTCTTTTTGTTTCGGAATCAATTTTAATATTTGATAGATTGCTACTCGTATTATTATTTGTTTCTTTGACTGCTATTTTATTGAACAGATTAACGTAAGTAGCAATTTTCTCATTTAAGGTAAAATTAA
>CALBBI010000093.1:0-21526 GCA_937926935.1 uncultured Bacillota bacterium | reverse complement strand
AAATAATGCAGATGTATGTTTATATTCCAAGATATAAATATCAATTATTTAATGCTGAAGATGGAACAAGTAATCCGCAAGCAATAAATATAACTTTTGAAAGTAAAACTACAGCTAAATCAACTGGTACTAAAAATGGCGAATGGTTAACGCATCCAGCATTCACTTTTGGCGATAAAGAATTAGCAGGTATATGGGTAGGTAAGTTTGAACCTTCGAATACTTCAGCATTACCTAAAATTGTACCAAATGTAAGTTCATTAAGAGATATGAATGTACGTGCACAATTTAATACATCAAGATTAATGACAACAACATTAGCTAGTACATATGGAACATCTACAAATGATGATTCTCATATGATGAAGAATATGGAATGGGGTGCGGTAGCATATCTATCATCGTCGATATATGGAAGATATACCAATGCTTCAACTTGTATCGAATCAGGTTGTGAAGTATGGATAAATAATAATTCAAATTATACTACTGGATGTGCTGCGTCAAGTAGAAGTATAAGTGGAAGTGGAGTCTCAACTTGTAATGCGTGGAATACTGCAACAGGTGTAAATGCTTCAACTACGGGTAATATTTATGGAATATATGATATGTCTGGTGGTGCTTTTGAATATGTTATGGGAAACTATAATGATGCAACAAATAGTGATGGTTTTTGGTCAATGCCTGAAGCCAAATATTATGATAAATATACGGGAACTGACTCAAGTAGTGATTTTACAAAATATCATCTAGGGGATGCGACAAAAGAAACGTTAAAAACGAAATCTAGAGAACAAAATGCTTGGTATGAAGATCATAGTTCTTCTGTCTCCTCGTCTTACCCTTGGGTGACACGCGGAGGCTATTACTTCGTTGGCGCTACCGGGGTGTTTAGCTTCGCCTCCAACAATGGCGATAGCTATAGTACCAATTCTTTTCGCGTTGTCTTCGGAGCCCTTTAGCAGCCGCAAAGTGGCACTCTCCAAGAGTAAAGCTCATAAACGAACAAGAATAGATAAAGAAAAGAAAAATAAGAAAATGAAAGGAGCCCTTCGCCCTCTGATTACAGGCGAAGGGCGACTGGGTGTAGTCGGCATAAGCCGACCGCCACAAAAGCCTAAATTCCACTATGTTTGGAATTTAGGCTTTTTTAGTAATTCAAAGAAAAAAGAGCTAATTGCTCTTAAAAACATCCTTTAAAATCTCATACGCTTCATCTTGCTTAATAGTTACTGGCTTCATATGATAATTAGGAAGTAAATGCATATGATAATGCTTAATTGCTTGAGACTCCCCATAATTTACTCTAGTTGAAAAACTCTTTGCCTTCATTTTATCCATTAAAGTAGGCATAATCTCTTTAACTACATCATTAATATGAATAAGTAATTCATTCGGTATCTTAGTTAAATCTTCATAATGTTCTTTAGGAATAATCAAAGTATGTCCATCACTATCAGGATATAAATCTAAAATCCCAATAACTAAATCATCTTCATATATCTTTTTACAAGGAACTTCTCCCTTAATCATTTTACAAAACAAACAATCCATATAATCACCCTAAGAAAAGTATAGAAAAAAATTATAATTTAGTCAAGAAATACTAATAAAGTGCATAAATTATGTTGAGGAGAGTGTTTATGGCCGAATATAAAGAAATCGTTACAAAAGCAGTAATTGCTAAAGGTAAAAAGTCAACTTCTAATAAATATACCTTAGAACCAGAAGAAATACCTAATACTATTTTAGGATGTTGGGTAATAAATAATACCTTCAATGGTACCAGTGTTGGAGACTCAATTATTGTTAATGGTTCTTTTGACGTTAATGTTTGGTATTCTTATGATAATGATTCTAAAACCGCAGTAAGTACTAAAAAGTATAACTATAGTGATACCATGCATATGAAGAGTCTTAATTCCTTAGATAGTAGACCAGAAGTCTTAGTAAAGAGTTTAAAACAGCCAACAGTTGCAGATGTTAAAATTGATAATGGCGTTGTTAATTTAAGTATTGATAAAGAATTAGGTATTGAAATAGTTGGTAATACCAAAATCAAAGTACCAGTAGAATCATTAGATGATGATTACGAAGTATTAGAAGATGACCCACCTTTAGAAGAAATAGATAAAGTAAACGAAGATTATTTAAAATAAGGCATAGTAATATGTCTTTTTATGTGTTAACCAAAAATAGTTGACAGTAAGCTTATAGTATGCTAATATATAGATATTGAAAGAAACGGAGGTTATGAAAATGGCTGTAAAATTAAGATTAAAAAGAATGGGAAGTAAGCAAAAACCTTTCTATAGAATTGTTGCTGCTGATGCAAGAAGTCCAAGAGATGGTAGATTTATCGAAACTGTTGGTACTTATAACCCATTAAAGAACCCAACTGAAATCAAAGTAGACGAAGAAAAAGCTCTAACTTGGTTAAATAATGGTGCTCAACCAACTGATACTGTAAGAAGTATCTTAACTGAATCTGGCATTATGAAAAAATATGCTGATTCAAAAACTAAAAAGAAAGCGTAAGTCATTCTATGGAGTTAGTAGAATTCACTGAATACTTAGTAAAATCAATTGTTAGCGAACCAGAACTAGTTAAAGTATCATCTTTTGGAGGCGAAGAAGATTCTATTATCTTAGAAGTTATCGTCTGTGAAAAAGACCGTGGTACTGTAATCGGTAAGGGTGGTAAAATGGCTAATGCAATTCGTACTTTAGTCCAAGCTCATGCTTACATCTTAAAAACTGGCAAAGTTAAATTAAACATTGATTCATTTTAAAATACCTTCGGGTATTTTTTTCTAAAGGGAGGTTATATGGTCTATCACGAATTAGAGCCAATCTATGATACCAGTTCTAAAATTCTAATTTTAGGTTCAATGCCTAGTATTACTTCAAGAAAAGAAAAATTTTACTATGCCCATCCAGCTAATCGATTCTGGCACGTATTTGAAATTCTCTATCAAACTAAGTTAGATACCATACCGGCTAAGAAAGAATTTCTATATAGCCACCACATTGCCTTATGGGATGTCATATACTCTTGTAATATCAAGAATTCTAGCGATAGTACGATTAAAGATGTAACTTATAACGATATTCCAAGTCTTCTTGCTCAAACAAAGATTAAAAAAATTTACTGCCTTGGTAGGAAAGCCTATGACTTATATGAAAAGAACATTTATCTTAAAACCAATATCCATGCCACATATCTTCCCAGTACTAGTCCTTTAAACGCCTCACTATCCTTAGAAGATTTAGTTAGAAAATACGCGATTGTCCTTGACAACAAGTAAAAAAAGTTTATAATAATAAGTCCAAAAAGGAGCGTATAATATATGAAAGAAGAAACTATAAATTTTACTGACGGCGTTAAATGGTTCGATAAAAATAAAGCTTTAAATAGCAAAATCGATGGTTTTGTTTATTACAGTGAATTAAAGAAGAACTTATCTGGTACGGATAACTATATTTCTAAAGTCATAGATACTATTCTTTGGGAACGTTTATATAGTTACGATGAATTATTTACTTATGTAATTTCAGATGATGATTTTATCGAAAGTTACAGAATAGCTCTTATTAATCATTTAGAGTCGCTGAACATCTATGACAAAGTTGTAAAGAAAATGCCTTATACTGATTTACGTGTTAAAAAAATTAAAACACTTGCATATTACGATGTCTTAAAGAAATCTAATACGACATTCAAAAATAAAGCGGGAATTTATTTGTTATATCAAGGACTACTAGACAAAATAGAGTGGAAATTAAGTGAAAAAGAACCAATGAAAGCCGATATCTTAAGAGATATCGACCAAATAATGGCAGTCTCTCTTCAAGCTGAAAATAACGTAAGGCTTCAAGAAGATATTGATTTCAAAGTTCTAGAGCGTGGCATTAGAATTCAAATTCAAAACTATCTAATGTATGCTGACTTACTAGATTTCCAAGACATGAACTTACCAAAAGATAAAGAATACATAAGACGTATTTCTATTGCTCAAAAAATTCTTGGCGAAACTAAAAGTACAGAAGAAGATAACTATCTTCAAAATAAGCTTAACATGAATCGTCTATCTTTAGCACTTAATAAGTATCGTTATGGTCAAAGTAAAAATTTAAATAAACAAAAATAGGCATAGCAATATGTCTTTTTCTGTGGTACCATTGTATTAAGTAGAGGTGCAATATGCTAAAAAATCTTAATAATAATCAAAAACTAATAATTTCCCATGTGGCTGATATCGACGGTGCCGGTTCTGTCGTCCTAGCTTTGGAGTACTTCAAAGGGAATATTGATTATATTTTATGTGAAGCCAAAGAACTAGAGAGTATCTTTGATATGGACTTGAATTATGAAGAAATCTTTATTTGTGATTTGCCTTTATTTCCTGAAGCTATTGTCAAAATTAACTCTAAGTATGCTTCTAAAATAAAACATTTTGATCACCATGAATTACAATTAGACGAGGTCCCATCATACTACAATACCCACCCAACATTAAATAACCGTCTTTCCTGTGGTACCGAATTATTCTATAACTATCTTTTATCCTTACCCAATAGCGATATCCTAACATCAACCTTTTATCAAGAATTTGTTGAAGCCGTAAGACAGCAAGATAACTGGGACTTTGGCACTCTTGAGAACCTTGGCCGTAACTTAGCTGCTATCCATGCCTTACTAGGGCCAACTTCCTACCTAGATTTTGTTTTAAATTTAGATAAATCTAATCATTTTACCATACCTAAAACATATTTAGATATCTTAAAATCACAAGAAGATGTCATGAATCGTTATATCGCTAATGCCCTAAATAATATTTATATAACCAATATCTTTGGCTATAGAGTAGGAGTAAGTATCAGCGAACAATACCGTTCTAACTTAGGCCACGCTATTTGTGAAAGTACGGGCATTGATTTTATCTTAATCATAAATTTTAGCCGTATGTCTGGATCCCTAAGAACTACTAAAGACGATATTGACTTAAGCAAAATTGCTAAAAAGTTCCATAAAAATGGTGGCGGTCACCCTAAAGCATCCGGTTTTACCCTAGACCAAAGCTCCTTAAAACTTTTAAAGCCAATTATCAACGAATACTTAGAAAACATAAAATAAGATAGAGGTATGTATGGGAAGAGATATTGATAAAATTTTAAAATATCAAATATATGTTATTGAAGAAGAAATAGGCAAATTAAAAAAAGAAGTCCATAATAATAAACTGCTTTTAGAGTATCTTTTAAATAATGACCCCAAAAGTCATTTAGAAGAAATTAAACAAATACGCACTACAGTCTATGAACTAGGACATAAAATAAAAATTCTAAAAGCAGAGCGTAAGAAAGTCGTTAACCACTTAGAAGCCTATAACATTGCTAAAACTAATATTAGAAAGTCTAGTATTAAACGTTCTAAGACTAAAGTAAGACCAAGTTATTATTTTTAATAATTGGCCTTTTTGTTTGCCTTTTGAAAAACACACGCAAAAATATTGAAGATACGTCAATTTAATGATAAAATAATATTGACTTAAAGAGGTGAATAATTATGGATAAAACAACTCTTTTTGATGTAGCAACATTCAAAAGTGAAGTAATCACAAAAACATTAAAAGAAGTATATAAGTCATTAGAAGAAAGGGGATATAACCCAATTAATCAAATTGTTGGTTATATCATAAGTGGGGATCCAGGATATATTAGTAACTATGAGAATGCTAGAAGTAAAATGCTTGAACTAGACCGCAGTGAACTAGTAGCCTTACTACTTAAAAACACGTTAGAAAAATGAGAGCTTTAGGACTAGATTTAGGGACTAAAACCTTAGGGGTTGCCATATCCTTAAGCGGTATTTTAGCTAACCCTTACAAAACAATTTTTTATGACGGCACTTCTTATGACCCCTTAATCAAAGAATTAAAAACGATTATTACTCAAAATAATATCGATACTTTGGTACTAGGACTTCCCAAAAACATGGATAATTCCCTAGGTTTTGCTGCCGAACGTAGTATGAAATTTAAAAGTGCTTTAGAACAGAACTTCAACCTCGAAGTAGTTTTAATTGACGAAAGACTAACTACCACTGAGGCAGAAAAATTCTTACTTGCTAACGACATGTCTCGTAAAAAGCGCAAAAATGTAATTGACAGTGCCGCCGCCATGATTATTCTAGATACTTATTTAAAAATGAAAGGAAACAATTAATGAAAGAAAATAATAAAAGCAAATTCACCCTAATCGACGATTCCGGAGTAGAAAGAGAATACGAAATGCTTTTTACCTTCGATAGCGACGAAACTAAAAAAAGCTATATGGTTTATACTGATCATGCTAAAGATGCTGATGGTAAAGAAAAAGTCTATGCTTCAATATTCGATCCAAACGGTCTAGACAAAAATATCTACCCAATCGAAAGTGAAAAAGAATGGCTAACCATTTGTAATATCTTAAACTCAATTCAATCTAAGATAAAGGACGAAAAATAGCAAATGAAAAAAATAATAAAAAGAATAATAATCGGGGTTTTAATATTTTTTATTTGCACAATTGTCGCACTAGTTATATACTATAAGAGTTCTTTGAACCCAGTCGGTAAAGAACATCAAAATATCACATTTACCATTGAAACCGGTGAGTCAACAAAGAAAATTTTAGCTAACTTAAAAGAAAATAAGCTAATTAAAAACGACTTAACTGCCAGTATCTATGTTAAACTAAACAAAGTCACCAACCTTCAAGCTGGTACTTATACCTTAAATGACGATTTAAGTTTAAAAGAAATACTTACTAAGTTTCAAAAAGGTGATGTCTTAAAAGACGAAATTACTATGACTTTTGTTGAAGGCAAGAGATTAACATACTTTGCTGAGGTAATTGCTAATAACACCGATTACACTAAAGAAGAAGTCTTAAAAGTAGCCAGTGATAAAACATTCTTAGAAAGTTTAATTAACAAGTATTGGTTTGTAACTAATGATATCTTAAGTAGTAAGATATATTATCCATTAGAAGGTTATTTATTTCCTGATACTTATAGTTTTAAAAAAGACGCTAGTATTGAAGATATCTTAACAACCTTAGTTGCTAGTCTTGGTAAAAAATTAGAACCATATAAAACTGAAATTGTAGCTTCTAAATTCAGTGTTCATGAACTATTAACTCTTGCCTCCATAGTTGAACTAGAAGGCGCTAACTCTAATGATCGTGCCGGAGTTGCCGGAGTATTTTATAATCGTATCAATGCCGGTTGGACTTTAGGTAGTGATGTTACAACATACTATGCCGAACAAAAAGGTTTTGATGAAGAACTAACCATGAATGCCTACAACTCATGTAACGCCTACAACACCAGAGGCACATGTTTCACCGGTCTTCCAGTCGGTCCAATCTGTTCCAGTGGCTTAGAAAGCTTAAAAGCAACCATTGAACCAGAAAGTGGAAACTACTACTATTTTGTAGCTGATAAAAATAAAAAAACATACTTTATGAGCACCAGTGCTGAGTTCCAACAAAAGATAAATGAATTAAAAAGGGATAATTTGTGGTATACTTATTGATAGGTGGTTTTAGAAATGAAAGAAAATATATTAGAAATTGAAAAATATGCTAAAGAAAACAACGTTCCAATAATTGAAAAAGACTCTATATGTTACATCATGCAATACATTAAAGAACATAACGTTAAGAGTATTTTAGAAATCGGCAGTGCCATTGGTTATTCATCAATTCTTATGGCCTCAAGCAACCCTGATACAGTTGTTACTACAATCGAACGTGATGAACAACGTTATATGGAATGCTTAAAAAACATAAAAAAATGTGGTTTAGATAAAAAGATTAATGTCGTTTATCAAGATGCCTTAGAACTTAATCTAACGGGCGTATCTTATGACTTAATATTTATTGACGCTGCAAAAGGACAATATACTAAATTCTTCGAAAAATATAAATATTTCTTAAATAAAGGTGGCGTTATAATTACTGATAACCTAAAATTTCATGGTTATGTTGGTAAAAGCGAGACTATTGAAAGTAAGAATTTAAGACAATTAGTAAGTAAAATAGAAAGTTACATTGATTTCTTAAAGAACAATGACGAATTTGAAACGGAATTTTTAAATATCGGCGACGGAATCAGTGTCAGTAAAAGAAAAAATGAAAAATAATTATTTAATTAGTATTAACAATTTAACTGATATAGATAAATATAAGAAAGTGGGAGGCTCTGCTTTCCTTTTTGCATTAGATTCTTACGCTATAGGGTATAATACTTTCACTGTTGATGAAATAAACAGTATCCAAAATGAAACTAAATATGTCTTAATAAATAGATTACTAAGTAGTAATGATATTATAAATATTGAAACTATCCTTCCTAAAATAGAATGTAATGGGTTTGTTATCGAAGATATTGGCTTAATAAACATTCTTAAACCTTTAAATAAAAAAATAATTCTTTTTATGAATCATTTTAACTGTAACTATGTATCTATAAATGAATGGTTAGAATATGTAGACTCCGTAGTAATAAGTAATGAACTAACCGAAGATGAAATAGAAACAATTGTCAAAAATACTAAAAAACCAGTCGTAGTTCAAGTATTTGGGCATAACCAAATGATGTACTCCCGAAGACTTTTACTAACTAACTATTATCAAAAGTTTAATTTACCATGCCAAAATAATAAAATCATTAAAGATAAACTTGGCAATATGGAAATATTAATGTGTGAAAGTAAATATGGTACAGTTGGCTATACACCTAAAATATTTGATGGTAGAAGACTTCTTAAGTTAGATAACGTATTATATTTTTATATAAATACTAGCTTTATTGAACTAGATACAGTCTTAGATTTTCTAAAAAATAAAGAAATACCTAACAGTGATTCTGGTTTCTTAGATAAACCAACCGTATTTAAAATAAGTGACATGAAGTAGGTGATGATATGATAGAACTATTAAGCCCAGCGGGCGATTTAGAACGTTTAAAAATTGCACTCTTATATGGTGCGGATGCCGTTTACATTGGGGGCCGAGACTACAGTTTACGTGCTAATGCTAAAAACTTTAGTTTAGATGATATGGCTGAAGCTGTTTCATATGCTCATAGTATGCAAAAAAAAGTCTATGTTACTGTAAATATTGTTCCTCATAATAAAGACTTAGAAGGGTTAGAAGACTACTTAAAAAAACTAGATAATATCGGTGTTGATGCCATTATCGTAAGTGATATCAGCATTATGCTACTTCATAAACGTCTAGGCCTTAAAATGGAACTTCATATATCTACCCAAGCTAGTATCTATAACTATGAAACCGTCAAATTTTATCAAAGCTTAGGAGCCAAAAGAGTTGTCCTAGCTAGAGAAGCCAATAAAGAAAACATCAAAATGATTAAAGATAAAACTGGTGTTGATATCGAATGCTTTATCCATGGCGCTATGTGTACATCCTTTAGTGGTCGTTGTGTCATGTCAAATTATGCCACATTAAGAGATTCTAACCGTGGTGGCTGTTGCCAAGTATGTCGTTTTATCTTCGATATTGGAGAGACTGAAGCATATTCCATGACCCCAAAAGACTTAAACATGGTTCCTTATATTGAAGAAATGATTAAAGTAGGAGTTAACTCTTTCAAAGTAGAAGGACGTATGCGAAGTATTTACTACATTGCTACCGTAATATCTGTATATCGAAATTTAATTGATAAAATTAGAACGAATACTAATACTTTGGCATATACTAAATACTGTCTAGATATATTAAATAGATGTGCTAACCGTGATTCCACACCCCAATTTTTTGATAAATTACCAGGTGTAAATGAACAATACTACCTCGGCCGTGATGAGGTCAGTAACCAAGACTTTTTAGGTATAGTCTTAGACTATAATGAAAATACTAAAGAAGTAACTCTAGAACAAAGAAACTATTTTAAACCAGGAGATGTCGCTGAATTCTTTGGTCCAAACAAAGAAGCCATAACAATTACTATCCCGGAAATTAAAAATAGTGAAGGTGCTGTTTTAGACGCTGCTCGTCACCCACGAGAAATAATCAAATTTAAAACTGATATTAAGTTAGAAAAAATGGATATGTTACGAGTAAAAGTGTTTGACATATCTAATTATTTGTAGTATTCTTATGTAGATAATTTTATAAGGAGAAATTAAGATTAAAATGAAAAAAGAACAAGTAATATATTTAACTCCCCAAGGTTTCTTAGATTTAGAAGCTGAGTTAAATGATTTGAAATTAAATAAAAGACCTGCTGTTATTCAAGCATTACAAGAAGCAAGAGCCTTAGGAGACTTAAGTGAAAATGCTGAATATGACAGTGCTAGAAATGAACAAGCCCAAGTAGAGGGTAGAATAAAAGAACTTGAATTCAAGTTAGAACATTGTCAAGTAATGGATGGTGGCAATAAAGATATCGTATCTGTTGGATCTACTGTTACTATTGACTATGTTGATGATGACGATACCGAAGTATTCTCTATCGTTGGTTCAATGGAAGCTGACCCTTTTGAAAATAAAATCTCTAATGAGTCGCCAATAGGAAAAGCTATTCTTGGTAAAAAAGTTGGCGATATCTGTGATGTCCCATCTCCAAATGGATCATATCAAGTAAAAGTTGTAAAAATTGCGTAAAAAGATTTGCAATAAACATAAAACTTAGTTAAAATAAGAACGAAGAAAGAGGAAGATTATGGAAAACGTAAAAACAATTGAAAAAGAATATAAAGGCAGCGTTTGGGAATCTGCTTTAGATAAAGCTTTCCAAAAAGCTAAAAAAGATGTTAAAGTAGATGGCTTTAGAGCTGGTGCTGTACCAAAAGAAATATTTATTAAAAAATATGGTATCGAAAGCCTATACAATGACGCTGTAGATATTATCTTACAAGAAAACTATAACACAGTTATGGAAGAATCTAAATTAGAACCAGTATGCCAACCAAAAGTAGACATCAAAGATATTAATAAAGATAGTCTAACATTAGAATTTACTATTATTGTAAAACCAGAAGTTACTCTAGGAGCTTATACTGATTTAAAAGTTAAAAAAGATAAAGTTAAAGTAACAGAAGAAGAAATCTCTGAAGAAATTAAAAGATTAACTTCTAGATTTGCTGAAATCGTAGTTAAAGAATCTGGTGAAGTAGTAGAAGGTAACACTGTTGTTATTGACTACAAAGGTACAATGGATGGTAAAGAATTCGATGGTGGTTCTGCTGAAAACTATCCACTAGAAATTGGCTCTCATACTTTTATTCCTGGTTTTGAAGAAGGAATTGTAGGTATGAAAAAAGGTGAAAAAAAAGTTCTAAAACTTAAATTCCCAGAAAACTATACTGAAGAGTTAAAAGGTAAAGATGTTTCATTTGCAGTTAAAGTAAATGAAATCAAAGAAAGAGTGTTACCTGAATTAAATAAAGACTTCTATGAAGACTTAGGATACAAAGATATCAATACTGAAGAAGAATTCAATGCTAAAATTAAAGAAGAATTAGAAAAAAGAAAATCTAATGAAATTGAAAATAAATACACTGAAGATTGCTTAAATAAAGCTGTTGATGGTATGAAAGTAGAAATTAACCCTGAAATTATAGATGATGAAGTACATAGAATGTTACATCAAATGGACGAATCACTAAGACAACAAGGCTTAACTTTAGACCAATACATGCAATTCACTAAGACTACTCATGAAGACTTACACAAACAAGCTGAACCAGAGGCTTTAAAGAGAATTAAAGAAAGATTCTTACTAGAAACAGTTGCTGAAAAAGAAAATATCAAACCAACTAAAGAAGAAATCGCTGCTCGTATTGACGAATTAACTAAAGTTTATGGTGTTTCTAAAGAAGAATTACTAGAAGGCTTCGGTGGCGAAGATATGATAACTTACGATGTTAAAATGCGTAAAGCCTTAGAAATCATTACCAAATAAAAATGTTAAGAAAAAATCTTAACATTTTTTTAATATGTCCATAACGTGAGAAGAAAAACCCAGTATTTCCGGACGTTCACATATTGATAAATGATATTTCAAGTATAAATCAAACTCTTCCTCGTCTAAATCATTAATATTTTTTCTAATATAATCAGTAAGGCCGTCTTGGGCTATAATCTTAACCCGTTTTAAAGAAAGAATATCTTTATATCTATTAATATCTTCTATTCTAACCATACTATAAAGATCATCATACTTAGGTGTTACATGAAAACCACTATCAATTAAATTACTTTTTATACTATCTTTAATCTTACGTTCCATAAACCCATGTTTAATAATCGCATACTCATTCATATAATAACTGATAAATACCAACCCACCAGATTTTAAAATTCTCTTAACTTCACTCAAAGCCTTTATTTTATCACTATCACTAATCAAATGATACATCGGCCCAAAAAGAATAACTATCTCAAAAGAATTACCCTTAAATCTTGATAAATCTAACGCCGTACCTTGAAAAGACGGAAACTCACTGCAATTTTTTCTTAACGTCATTAAATTATGTTTAACCAGTTCCAGTGCCGTAACGTCATATCCTAACTTATGAAGACTTATTGCATAACGTCCCGTTCCAGCGCCAACATCTAAAATCTTTGGATCCTTAAAATCTTTTAGATACGCCAAAATATACTTCATAGCGGTTTCATATTCCACAATCCCATGACGTCTTAACAACCTTTTATCTTCATTAAACTTATTATAATAATTAATTATATTTTCTTCATTCATAATATCCCTCACGTAATATCATATATAATTTTTCCTAATATTTCAAACCATTTTTCACACAAGTGTCATACTAAAATAATTTATTCATATAGTTAACTAGAGAGGAATGATTATATGAGGATGATTGTGCCTTATGAAAAAGAAATAACATTTAATACTAAAATTGCCCAGATTAGTTCGATATCTTTAGAATACGAAGCTAATGTTTTAGGAAGTGACTTAAGTGGTGACTTTATTGTTTCCGGTGAATATAAAATACATGAAGTAAGCGTTAATAAAGAACCTTTTAAATATCGTTTACCATTTAATATCTCCCTAGACGACGACCTAATTAGAGACAGTCTAAAATACGATATTTATAATTTTACTTATGAGGTTAAAGATGAAGATACCTTAAAAGTAAATATTGAATTTTTATTAGAAGGGGAGGTTGTTGAAAAAATGCCACAACCTGAAGTGAAAGTTGAAGAAACTAAACCAGAACCAGAAAAAGAAGAGAAAGAAACCCCTGAAGAAAGAGACATTAACGTTGCCAATAACGAACTTGATGCCTTGCTAAACCAAATTGATATTAAAGAAAAAGAAGCCGACAAAAAAGTTGAAATCACTAACAACATCGATATCAAAGATAATAAAGTCGATACTAAAGTTGATAATAGCAAAAACGAAGAAATGATTTTAAATAACGCCTTAAATGCTTCCAATACTTATGTTACTTACCATATTCACGTTGTAGGCGAAAACGACACTATAGATTCTATTACTAATAACTATAAGATATCCAAAGATATTCTAAGTGAATACAATGATTTAAGTAACCTAAACATAGGCGATAAAATCTTAATACCCGAACTTCAAGATGAATAGAAGTATTGACGTATTAAAAGAAATCTATAAACCATATCGTTACACCATTAAAGGAAGCTCCACCATAATTGAAAGTACCTCCGGTAACTTTGTTATAAAACCCAAAACCAAAGATTTAAAAGAGCTTTTTGCATATCTTAATTCCCGCAACTTCCATAATTTTCCTAAATTAGTAGATAGTTCTAGAAGTGATACCTATGTCTTTGAATACCTAAACGATATTACTATGCCCCAAGAACAACGCATCCAAGACCTAATCACCTTAGTTGCAAAGCTTCATAACAAAACCTCTTTCTACAAAGAAGTCAGTGAAGACAAATATAAAAGTATTTACGAAGATATAAAAAATAACATTTTCTATTTAAAAGAATATTATAATAATTTATTTGATATTAGTTATAACGATATCTACTTAAGTCCTTCCAAGTACTTATTCATGCGTAACTATACCAAGATAAAAGATTGCCTTCTATTTTGTGAAGCCGAATTAGATAAATGGTACGATTTAGTTAAAGATATTCGTAAACAACGCGTCAGTGTCGTCCATAACAACTTAGCCCTTAGGCATTTCTTACGTAATGAAGAGTCTTATCTTATTAGTTGGGATAAGGCTTTAATTGATACTCCCATATTAGATATCGTTAATCTTTATAAGAATGAATATTATCATACCACCTTTGAGCCGATTCTCTCTAAGTACTTTGAACTAGTATCTCTTCATGAAGACGAAAAGACTTTATTATTTATCATGTTATCCCTGCCTTGGCAAGTAAAAGAAACCCCAAGTGAATTTGATAACTGCAAAAACTACAACGAACTTTTAGACTATATATATAAAACTGAAAAACTAATACGGCCATATTATTCTAAAAAGTAAGAAAAATAATAGACAAACTTCGATAAGCAGCAAAAAGATATTCCACCTAAAAGGTAAAATCAACGTAATTAAAGTTTGATAAAAAATTAAAATTGATAACCCCAAAATTGCTAATACCGTAAAGAAGCCTGGGATACGTGGACCTTTATTGCACATAACATCACCTAGTGTATTATATGCACCAATTTGCCATTTGCACTATCCTCTAATTTATTATATAATGTTTTTAGAATAGAAGAGGGCCTTATGGAAATTAAAAATGTCATTAAACGTGAACTATCTCTAACTATAATTGAAACCATTATTGTCTTAATAATTATTATTTTTATTGCCCTTGAACTAGGTAAATACTTCTTAAGAAATAATCTAACTAAAACTGTAAAAGTAGATAACTTAATTGTAGAACTAAACCCCATTATAGATACTAAACTAAGTAGCTTAACTGACTATGAAGGTCTAAACCTTAAAGGTAATAACGTTACTATAACTAATAATAATGATACAACTAAGTACCAACTACTAATCTGTGGTAATAAAGATAATGATAATACCATAAGAGTAGGGCTAAATAACTACTTAATTAGAAACCTAAACAACTTTCCCTACGATAATGACTGCTATACTCTAGATACTAGCGAAATACAGGATCACTCCACAACTATCTACCAAATCAAACTTTGGCTTAATAAATCAAGTAATACTACTAAAAAAGTAAAATACACCTTCCAAGTTAAAAAACTAGACTAAGTACTAGATAGAGAATAATACTACAAATAATATGATAAAACCTCGATATTAGAAAATTACTAAACATAATCTTAGAACCTTCTAAGATTTCTTTTATTTGGGTTAGAATACATAATCCCCCAAAGTTAATATATATCAAACTTAGAACGATGCTTACCTTACTTTGACCCAAAGCCTTTAGATAATTAAGTCCCCCAGTAACTTCTAATAAACCCCTAAAAGCCTCTAAGTACTTAGGTACTAATATACTCATCATATTAAATACCACCATCGTCATAAATATCATAGTTAATACTGAAGTACTAGCGTTAATACTTTCTATAAATACCTTAATAAATCGTTCTTCTTTAGTCTTTACTATCTTAATATGTCCTTTCTTTCTTAAGAGAAGATAAAGAATAATATTACTTAGATATGATGATATAATAACTAATATAGTAGTCTTTCTAGTAAGAAAACTACCCAACATACTACTTAAAAATAAAGGATTTAAAAAGAAAGAACACATAATATAGACATTCGCATTCTCTGTATCAATAATTCCTTTATCTAACATATCTTTAGCAATAATCGCACTACTAGGGCTCCCACAAAGTAAAGAGGCAACAAACATATAACTATAAGGACAGTGGGTAACTAAGCTTAAATAGTACGGCAAATTATAATTAATCAAGAGTTTTGAAATAATAAACATCGGCAATATATTAGGCAAAACATTATTTAAAAATAAGCAACCGGTATTGCTAACTGAACCCCGTAAAACTTCCGTGTTTGTAAATAAAAAGTAAACCATTAAGAACATTGTGATATAGATAATAATATTTCTTTTCATAATTCTCCTTATCTTTGCTATAATTAAATAGGTGATTAGATTGGCTAATAAAATATATGAAAGTATTAAACAAACTATCAAAGATAATTTTAAATTAATTCTAAGTGTTATCTTTATAATCTTTATCTTTAACTTTGAACTACCATATGCCATTGAAAAACCCGGTGGTTATATTTCTTTAAACGATAGAATTAGTGTTACAGATGGTTATGAAACATCAGGTGATATTGGTATGGCTTATGTAACCATGGTTAAAGGTAGTATTCCTTTTCTTTTATATAGTAAATTAAATAGTAATTGGGATATTATAAAGAAAAGTGATATTACATATGATAATGAGACTATGAAAGAAATGAACGAACGTGAACGTCTATCTATGAAAGAAGCTTTAAGTAATGCCACAATTAATGCTTATAAAATGGCTAATAAATCTTATGAAGTAACAGAAACTAACGTCTATATTACTTATCTAAATTCTAGTGATACCAACCTTAAAATGTTAGACCAAATCTTAGCTATAAATGATACTTCAATAACTAAGTTAGAAGATATTAAAGCAATCGTTGAATCTAGTAATATAGACGATTATCTTAACGTTAAAATCAAAAGAGATAATAAAGAAATGACTGTTAAAACCAAAGTTTTTGACCTCGAAGGTCAAAAGAAAATTGGTGTCGGTGTTACCTTAGATAAAAAAATCACCACTGACCCTGAAGTGAAAATAAAAGTTAAAAGCAACGAATCAGGACCCAGTGGTGGCTTAATGATGAGTCTTGCTATCTATAATAATCTTATCCCTGAAGATATCACTAAAGGTTTGAAAATTATCGGTACCGGAACCATCGACGAAGATGGCAATGTTGGCGAAATCGGTGGTGTTAAATATAAACTTGCTGGAGCCGTCAAGAAAAAAGCTAAAGTATTTTTATGCCCTAAAGAAAACCTAGACGAAGCCCAAGAACTAGTCAAGTCTAATAAATATGATATCAAAATAATTGGTGTTGCTACATTTAAAGAAGCATTGGAGGAATTAAGTAAACTATGAATTATTACAGTAAAGACGTTTATAACGATTTAAAAAGTATTAATAAATGTTCATTTTTTAACGAATGGTATAGTATCGTTGAACCTATTCTTTTAAGTGATGAATTTCAACGTCGCAAGTTATTCCCTCATCATGATGACTCTGTCTGGGATCACTCAATTGATGTTTCTTTCAAATCATTTTTAGTTGCCAAATTCTATAAGTTAGATGTCTATACCGCCACTATTGCTGGATTACTTCATGACTTTTACCCTTATGCTTGGCAATATAATAAAGACCTCGAAACCCTAGATAAAAAATATCTAAAAAGGTATCATCAAAAACATAAAAGTATTAAAGAACTTCATGGCTTTGTTCACGCTAAAGAAGCTAGTATCAATGCCGCTAAATATTTTCCTGACCTCGTAACCTCTAAAATACTTAGTTGTATCGAAACTCATATGTTTCCCCTAAACGTAAAACCACCCCTATACTTAGAAGGCTGGGTCGTAACCTGCGTTGATAAGAAAATAAGCGTTAGAATACTTAAAAATGTTCCTGAATTACCAAGCTATGTTGGATTAAAGAAAAAAGTAAAAACTACTGATGCTATTTTACAGAAGTAGACATAAATTTATCGACTAAATCTTGAAACTATGCTATATTTAAAGTGGTGAAGTTAGTATGCAAAAGATAAGAAAACTATTAAACAACGAATATTTTAATTATATATTTTGGTTGCTGTTAGTTTTTTTATCTTTTTTTACGATTGATTATATTACTCGCTATGCTTGTATGTTACACATTAACTGCTTAAATGTTCAAAACATCTATGCCACATACTTTAGTGTCTTCTGGATAATTATTCTAAGTCTTATTTTAATCTTTTTACCCAAAAAAGTAGGGAAGAGAGTATATATTATTTTAATATCAATATTTAGTATTTATGCTTTTGCTCTTCTTACACATTTAAGTATTTTAGGACGTACTTTTAATATCTATGACTTATTCTCAGCTGGTGAAGGTCTAACATACTTTAGCGATATTCTAAATCATTTAAACCCTTATGCCTTTCTTATTATCTTTTTAAGTATTATTTTGTGTGGGGTAACTTTAAAACTATGGCCCGAAACTAGATTAGAAAACCGTGTCCTAGCATCTATATTTATTATTTTCTTATGTCTAGGGTTTACTTGCAAAACCAATGCCCTATATTACTTAAACGATACCAACGCTACTGAAGAGTGGAATAGCTATGAAGAGCCTAAATTTATTTATGAAAGATTTTTTAATCCCACTAGTAGTCTGGAGGTCTCTGGTCTTTATGAATTTATCTATCGAGATTTAACTTTGTATTTTAAAAAGGATAAAGCCATATCCCAAGACGAAGTAAATGAAATAACCTCATACTTAGAAAGCCGCAAACTAACTAAAGAAAACAATCATACGGGAATATTTAAAGGTAAGAATGTTATCATGATTATGATGGAAAGTGTTGATAATACCTACTTAAATAAAGATGTCATGCCAACCCTTAATAGCCTTAAAAGCAAATCCCTATATTTTAAAAATCGTTATAGTCCCATCTACGGCATAGGCGCTACTTTCAATAGTGAATTTACATCTTTAACGGGAACTTATTCTAGTACCGAGGGTATGGCTGCATACTTTTATACCAACAACAACTATCAATATAGTCTTCCTAATCTTTTTAAAGAAAATGGTTACAAAGTTAACTCTTTCCATATGAATGATGGCAAATTCTATGATCGCAGTATCATGCATAAACAATTTGGTTTTGAAAAATATAGCTCTTTTAAAGATTATACCGGCAAATACATAAGAACCGATAGTGAAACCTTAGATTACGATAATATCTATCAAGCTATCGCACCTGATGAACCATTCTTTTCTTTCCTAGTTACATATTCTGCGCACTTACCATACACCAGTGAAAATGAAGTTTGTCGAAACAAAATGCAAGATAAATTCTATAACAAAGATGATTATGAAACTAGTTGTTTTAAAAGTACTTTATATGATACTGATACCTTTATTAATAAATTAATTACTAAGTTGAAGAGTGATAATAAACTAGATGATACAGTTATTATATTGTATGGTGATCATCTTGCTTATTCTTACTCCAAACGCATTCAAATGGGTGGAAATGAGAACTATAATTTAAATAAGGGGGTTTACATGATTTATAATAGTAAAACTACTCCTGAAGAAATAGATACCATAAATACTACCATTGATATGGTTCCCACCATTCTTAATTTATTTGATTTAAAAGGTTATGACCCTAATAATTATCTAGGTATTGATACTTTTAATAAAAAAGCTAACCATATCGTATACTTTAGTGATTACAATTGGTATGATGGTAAAACCTACAGTGGCAACTTATCTAAAAAAGACTATCTAAATAATAAAAAATATGTTGATAACATGAATGACTATGTTGCTAATCTAATTGATTATGACAATAAAATAGTTATGCATGATTATTATAAATATAAAGAGTAATGTAATAAGGAGGAACTAATGAATAATTACAAAGATGCTCAAAATGAATTAAAAAATAATACGAAAGAATTAGAAAGGGTAAACCAAGTCTTAGCAGAAATGCTTCAAAATCCTGAGATTAAAAAATTCTATAAAACCTTAGAATATCAAGATACTCTAGCTAAGAGAAATACTACTTTAGAACAAAATATGATTAAATTAAAAATAAGTGAGTGTAATCATATTCTTGCTCGTACAGTAAAGAAAACTACTACTGGTACTAGTGAAATAATATGTTTATGTTGTGGTTTAACTAATGCTTATGAAAATTATAGTCATTCTTCTAACGATAAGATTAATTTAATGAATATGCTTTATAATAATGCTTGTCTTACAGGTTCGTTAAATGGTAAATTTGTTTGTGATGAAATTATTGATTATTATGAATTATTAAATGTCTATCAAGAGGCTGTAAACCTATTTGGTGATGATAACGACTTAGTTAGAAGTTATATGAAAGAACATTTCAAAGATAGGAAATATACCCCAAAAAAGCGAACAATCACACTACCAGATGGTTATCAACATTTAAAAGATTAAATAAACCTCAGTTTGCGCTGAGGTTTTAGAAAGAAGTATTCCCATGAGTTACAAAATACCAATTACAAGTGCTTTTCTAATATTCCCATTTATCGCTTTTTTGTTTACTATTCCATACATGTTAGTTCAATACCATAAGTATGGATCAATAAATAAATTTAGAACCATAATTATTTATTCCTTTATTTTATATTTAATAACCATCTACTTTTTAGTTATTTTACCTCTTCCAAGTATTGATTATGTTAAAGACTTGACTACGCCGAAGTACAACTTAGTACCTTTTAAGGCAATACTAGACTTTATAAAAGAAACACCCCTAGTAATAACTAACCCTAGTACTTATATACTAGCCCTAAAAGATGCTAGCTTTTATACCATAGCATTCAATATAATCATGACAATTCCTTTCGGCATTTATCTAAGATACTACTTCGAATGTAGTTTTAAGAAAGTATTAGTATATTCCTTTATATTATCTTTGTTTTTTGAGATTACTCAACTTACAGGATTATACTTTATCTATCCAAGAGCGTATCGTCTTTTTGATATTGATGATCTAATTACTAATACCCTAGGTGGCATACTGGGATACTTTATTGCTAATAAGTTGAAGTTTTTACCAACTAGAGAAGAAATTGATACTAAAGCCTTAGAAGATGGTAAAACGGTTTCTGGACTTCGTCGTCTAACCTTATTTTTCTTAGATTTAATTATAGTTAGCTTAGGAGAAAGTTTAATAAGAATATGGATTAATAATGGTTACATCAAATATCTTATATATTTTATATACTTTGTCATTATGCCTAGTTTTATGAATAACCAAACTCTAGGTGGTAAGTTCTTAAATGTTAAATTTGAGTTTGAAATGAACAATTTCTTTGGCCTTCTTTTAAAAGAAATTACTATCATACTATATTATCAGTTCGTTCCTAGTATTCTAGCTAGTGGCATATCTTATCTAAGTGAAATCAGTCTAAATCATGTCTATCTAGGTCTAATTATTATTGTATACTTCCTTATTTTATTCTTTATCTATATTATTACATTTATAAAAATTTGGAAAAATGGTTATATTTTCTATGATAAAGTATCTAAAGTAAAGTATATAAGTACAATTTTAGAAGGGAAAAACGTCTAAAAGTGTAAAAACAGTGGCATTGCACTGTTTTTTTATGCTATACTATTCTTAGAAAGTTAGAGATGTTAAAATGGCAAACAAAAAAGAAAATGATATTGCAATAAAAGTAAGTCATATGACTAAAAACTTCAAGTTGTATTCTGATAAACCTA
>CALBBI010000092.1:0-5012 GCA_937926935.1 uncultured Bacillota bacterium | reverse complement strand
ACATCTAATACTCTTAGTATAGGACAAAAACTATTGTTACCATAACAATAGTTTTTGTTTGTGAATAAATGCTTGATTTTCACCAGAAAATACCGTATAATGGTATTTAGAGGTGAAAATATGATAATTTTTAATACGATTGCTAAGAACAATTATAAGGAATATTCTAATGTAAATAATAAAATTAGTAGAGAGATAAAAAGTGGAAAGTTACATAGGATAATAAAAGGATTATATGAAACTGATCCTACGACGCCGGGATATTTATTAGCTAGTACGATATATGGGCCGTCGTACATTTCTTTTGAATATGCATTATCATATTATGGGTTAATTCCAGAACGAGTAACAACTATTACTTGTGCAACATTTGATAAGAAAAAGAAGAAGGAATATCATACTGATTTTGGAGTATTTACTTATAGAGATGTTCCCACAGCTGTTTATTCAGAAGAAATACTTTTAAAACCAAAAGATAACTATTCTTATCAACTTGCTACTCCAGAAAAGGCTTTATGTGATAAGTTATACACATTATTACCATTATCTAATTATGCTAATTTATAGAATATGCTTTTTAATGATTTAAGAATAGACAAAGAAATTTTTAATAAACTAGATGTTGATAAGATATCAAAGTTGAGTGAGTTGTATCATTCTAGAAATGTAGTACTATTAGCTAAATACATGAGAAAAAATCTAAATAAATAATATTTTTGAACAAGCTTGCAAAAATGTAGACATTTTAATTGGTAGGAGTATTTTTCTAGAAATAAACTATTATTTCTTGTAAAAATGATAAGAAAATGGTATGATAGCTATGTAAATGTAAGGAGTTTTTTTATGAAAAAAATCTATTTATTCTTAATTGGGTTTGTATGTTTATTTACAACTAGTGTTAAAGCGTTAGATTTGCCTAAAATAGACAGGGCAGTTAGTATGGGGGATGATTTAGTATTAGTAAATGCTAGTCAAGGTACCTATAAAATATCTTATTACTTAGTAGGGCAAAGTACTAGTGAAGCGGTTAAATTTACATCTTCTTCACTTAATCCTTATGTAAGTGTCCCTAATGGAAATTACAATATTTGGGCAGTAGACGAACAAGGAAATAAATCACAACCTTATGCTGTTAATTTAACTTCAAGTTGCAATAGAACCGGATTAACTAATTTAACTGGTAGTGGTAATTTTACGGCATGTGGTTTAATTGATTATAAAGGAAATTTAGCACCTCAAGATAATATATTTAAAGGTGAGATGTTTACTTGTGCTTCGGGATATTACTTAAATGTTGTTAATACTCAAATGATTAGTACAACTTGTAAATCTAATGAACTTAAATTTAGTATGTATAATGGTATTGAAAAGAGATTTTGTAAGTATGAATATCATTATGAATGTGTAAAAAATGATACTAGTAGTGGCGCAATTGCTAGTGCATTAGCTAGTCTTTCAATATCAAGTGGACAATTAAGTCCTTCGTTTGCATCTTCAACGCTTAACTATAGTGCTACAACTGATGCTTCAAGTATTACAATTAATGCGTCATTAAAAGATTCTAGAGCTTCATTTGTAAATGGATATGGTCCAAGAACGGTTAATTTAAATTATGGTAAAAATAAAATTGAAATTAAAACTAAAGGTTCGGTTATATCTACTTATACATTAAATATTACCCGTACGGGATCTTCAAGTACAGGGGAAAATACTAGTAGTTTGAGTTCAAACAATCAATTAAAATCTTTATCAGTAGATAATGTTAGTTTAAGTCCTAGATTTAAACCAGTTACTAATAAATATAGTGCAACTGTTGAAAATAATGTAACAAGTGTTACTGTTAGAGCTGAACTTTCAGATACTAAGGCTTCTTTTGTAAATGGATATGGACCAAGAACTGTACTATTAGGAGAAGGAGCGAATATAATTCGTATTAAAGTTAAGAGTCAATCTGGTAGTGTTAGAGTTTATAATGTAACAATTACGAGAAAAACTGGTAGTGGAAATGATACAGAAACACCAACAACTCCTGATACTCCAACTCCATCAGAAAGCAAGGCATTATTAAAGTCGTTAACATTAGATAATGGTAATATTGATTTTGAATCAGGTGTATTTGATTACAATGTTACGGTAGATAATGATGTTTTAAATGTTATTCCAACAGTAGTTGCAGAAAATGAAAATGATAAAGTAGAAATAAATGGTGGTACTGAATTACAAGAAGGTGCTAATGAATTATCAATTAAAGTAACTAGTGAAGATGGTAATACTTCTAATACTTATACAATATATATAATAAGAAAGAGTAATGAAGAAGAAGTATCGACTAGTAGTATTTTAAAAGATTTAACAATTAAAAATCATAAATTAAAATTTGATGCTAAAACATTAGAATATAAAATAGCTTTAAATGAAAATGAAACAGAACTTGATATTAGTGCGGAAGCTGCTAGTGAGAAAGCTAGTATCTCAATTGAAGGAAATGAAAAATTAACAACTGGTAGTGAAATAAAAATTAGAGTAACTGCTGAATCAGGAGATTATACTGATTATTATATTAAGATTACGGGATATAAGAAAAAAGGCAACGTTTTCCTTACAATATTAATTGTACTAATCATTATTGTAATAGGTGCTTATGCTGTATTAAGAGCACTTGGATATAAGATTTACTTCAACTTTGAAGGATTAAAGAATGCTATTTCAAATATGTTTGCAAAAAAATAAAAATATGTTAAAATAATTTAGTCAAGCGATGATAAGATTTACGACCTAGGAGCTTGAAACGTTAATCGCGTTAAGATATAAGTGTATGATAAGTCATAAAATAAGGTGGTACCGCGGATAAGTTCGTCCTTAGATTATGGCTTTTTTCTATACAAAAATGGAGGAATTATGTTTGAGACAGAATTAAATTATATAAAAGACGAAAGAATAAGAGAAAGTGCTAGAATATTAATAGAAGGATTACCTAAATATTTCTTTAAAATAGAAGCTTCGTCAACAGGAAAGTATCACCCAGAATTTGCACTAGGAGAAGGGGGCTTAGTAAGACACTCTAAGGTCGCTGCTAGAATGGCTTATGAGTTATTTCAAATAACACCTTATGATACATTATTTTCTAGTAGAGAAAAAGATATTATGATACTTAGTTTATTAATTCATGATGGGATAAAGAAGGGGTTTGAAGAAGAGAGATATACAAGATTTGACCATCCTAACTTAATAGCAGAGTATGTAGAATTAAATAAAGATAAAACTAAGTTAGATGAAAAAGAGATAGAATTTATAAAACATGTTGTTAAGACACATATGGGAAAATGGAATACTAATCCTTATAGTGATGTAGTATTAGAAGTACCTAAAGATAGATATCAATACTTTGTACATATGTGTGATTACTTAGCAAGTAGAAAGTTTATCAATGTTAAATTTGAAGGAGAGGAAATAGAATAATGAAAAAAATGACAAATTGGGAAGAGTTACAATGGAGAGGTTTAGTTAAAGATGTAGCAGGAGAGAATATTGAAGATTTAATTAATAATAAAAGTGTTACTTTTTACTGGGGAACAGATCCAACTGCAGATTCACTACACTTAGGACATTATTCTTCATTAGTTACGGCTAAAAGATTAATGAAAATGGGACACAAACCAATATTACTATGTGGTGGCGCTACTGGACGTATTGGAGACCCTAGACCAACGGCAGAAAGAGAAATAATAAGTATTGATGTATTAAATCATAATATTGAATGTATTAGAAAACAAATTGATACAATATTTGATGGTAATGCTAAGTTAGTTAATAATTATGATTGGTTTAAAGGATATGAGTTCTTAGATTTCTTAAGAGATGTAGGTAAGTATATCAATGTTAATTATATGTTAAATAAAGATATTATAAATAGAAGATTAGAAACGGGTATTACATATGCTGAATTTAGTTATATGTTAATTCAAGGTTATGATTTTTTGAATATGTATCGTAAAATGAACTGTGTTATGCAGGTTGAAGGTAGTGACCAATGGGGTAATATTACTACGGGTATTGATTTAATAAGAAAGATAGATGGTAAGGAAGCATATGCTTTTACAATGCCTTTAATTTTAGATAGTAATGGTAAGAAGTTTGGTAAGAGTGAAGGTAATGCTTTATGGTTAGATAAAGATAAGACTTCAAGTTATGCTTTGTATCAATATTTAATTAATACAGATGATGCAAAGGTATTAGAATATTTGAAGGTATTTACTTTCTTAACTCCTGAAGAGATATTAGATGTTATGGATAGACATAATAAGGAACCACATTTAAGAATTGCTCAAGAGACTTTGGCTAAATGTATTATTACTGATTTAAGAGGGGAAGAAGAGTATACTAAGGCTAGAGATATTAGTAAGGCTTTATTTAGTGAAGATATTAAGAATTTATCGAGTGAAGATATTGTTAATAGTTTAAGTGGCGTTAAGAATGTTTTAGTTTATGAAGGCAATATTGTTGATGTTTTAGTGGACGCTAAAGTATTTAGTAGTAAGAGAGAAGCTAGAGAGTTAATTACTGGTAATGCTTTATCTATTAATAATAAGAAGGTTAATGATGTTAATTATATTATGTCAAAGAATGATTTAATAGATAATAAGATTGTAGTTATTAAAAAGGGTAAGAAGAATTATTTTATTGGTAAGTTTAATTAGTATATCTTAAGGGTATACTTTTTTTAATTTTTATTTTATTAAGGTATAGTAGGAATAGACTTTTTCTTGAAAATTATTATTCACAAATACGATATTTTGTGGTACTATTTATATAGATATGGACTATAGGTTCATAAATAGAAAGAAGGATATTTTATGTTAGATAATAATATGTTATTTACACAAAATAAACAAAATGGGGGGGGGACTTTTACTACTAAGTAAGATGTCCTCCAGATACATTAGATTGGCTGGTGTATCTAAATGAACTTAAAAAGAAAGCTTTGGTGGGCTCAGCATAGGACTGATGTCTAC
>CALBBI010000091.1:0-6308 GCA_937926935.1 uncultured Bacillota bacterium | reverse complement strand
TTACTGTAGCAGAAGCTTCTAAGTCTTTTAGTTCTAAGGTTGTTATTGTTAATACGGCTACGGAAGAGGAGCCACCATTAGAAAAATTAGTAAATGAAGTCACTACTTTAGCTACAACTGATACTACAAATTTTGCCACTGATGACCAAGATAATAATATAAGATATATTGGTGCAGACCCAAATAATTATGTATATTTCAATTGTAGTGATTATAGTAATCAAGGTGATAGTACATGTGAAAAGTGGCGTATCATTGGTGTATTCAAAAATATGACTAAAGAAGACGGCTCTAAAGCAGACTTAGTCAAGATTATTAGAGATGATAGTTTGGGAGAAATAGCATGGGATAGTAACAATGTAAATGATTGGTCAAAAGCAAGTTTACAAACAACATTAAATAGTGAATATTATAATGGAACATATGCAACAGGAGCATTAAAAAATGATACAACAAGAAATGCAATAGAAAGTGTTATTTGGAACTTAGGTGGATTAAGTTCTGCAAGTAATATAACAAGTACTTTCTATAGTGCAGAAAGAGGTACAACAGTATATAGTGGTAGACCGACAACTTTGAAAGGAAAAATAAGTTTAATGTACCCAAGTGATTATGGATATGCAACCTCGGGTGGAACAACTACAAATAGGGCAACTTGTATGGCTACAAAACTTTATGATTGGGGTGACTCAGGAGTAAGCGATTGTAAGAACAATGATTACCTATATAAATCAAGTTACCGTCAGTGGACTTTAACAACTAACTCGTCTGACTTGCTCTATGCGTTTCGTGTGCCCTCGACTGGCTCTGTCACAAACTCTGACGTCTACTCAACTTATGGTGTTCGCCCATCATTGTATCTAAAATCTAATATCTCAATAACATCGGGAGATGGAAGTAGTACAGGCCCTTACCAACTAAATTTAAAATAAAAAGAGTTCTCAAATAAAAATGAAAACTCTTTTTTAATATACTAAATTATAAATAACGATATAATCCAATAGCTTTACCTAAAATAGTACAATTAGGTAAAATAATTGGTGCCATAGTATCATTCTCTGGTTGTAAACGAATATGATCTTTTTCTTTATAGAAAGTCTTTAAAGTAACCTCATCATTATCATTCATAGCAACAACTATATCTCCATTACGAGCATTTTTTTGTTCCTGAACAATAACCACATCACCATCATAAATACCCTTATTAATCATTGATTCACCACTAACTTCTAACACAAAAACCTTTTCCTCTTTAGGTACTAAAGAAACAGGTAAATCAAAATACTCATCTGGTTTCTCAATCGCTTCAATTGGACTTCCTGCGGTAACCTTACCAAGCATTGGCACTCTAACTAAATTATCAGGCATATTATATTCATTATTACCCACAACCTCAATAGTTCTAAACTTAGACTTAGTCGTTCTTAAATAACCCTTTTGAACCAACTTCTTAATATGTGTATGCACAGTTGCCGGACTAGTTAACCCTAAAGCCTCACCAATCTCACGCGTAGCAGGGGGAAACCCATGTTTAGCGATATACTTCTTTATATATTTTAAGACATCTTCTTGTCTCTTAGTTAATTCTGTACTATTTTTATTCGTATTTTTACTCATAATCTTCCTCCAATTTGATATTATCATAGAGTAATCATTTTGTCAAACAAATATATGCAAAAACATACTTTTGGTATCTCTTCGTTCTAGACTTTGAAAATCTTTTTTGATACAATAACGTTAGTTGAAAAGAAAGTGATTATTTATGAAAAAGAAAATCTTAATTCCTTATGCTTCATATGGCTCTGGACATAAGGCAATTGCTAGATACATCGAAAAATATTTTAAAGAACAAGACCCTGAGTTAGAAATAAAATGCTTAGACATGTTAGAATATTCCATGCCTATAATAGGAAAAATTTCCCAAGTAACTAATGGTTATCTAATGCTTAAAGTACCAGCTATCCATGGTCTTATGTACAAACTATTTGATCAAAAAATAAGCGGTGCTGTTGCCGATAATGTTTCGATGACACTTTTTAAAAACAAAGCTATGCGCCATGTAGTCGAAGAATTTAATCCTGATTTAACCATTGCCACGCATTTCTTTGGTGGTAGCCTTATCACATACTACAACAAGAAACACATTACCAACTCTAAACTTATAACCGTTGTAACAGACTACGAAGCTCACGAACTATGGGTTAACGACTATAAAACTGCTGACTACCTAATAGTTGGGGATAAAGCCGAAATACCTATTCTTGTCAAAAGAGGAGTAGAGAAGAAAAAAATCAAAGCTATTGGTATTCCTATAAGACCTCAAACTACCAGTACTTTTAATAAAGAAAAATCGTTAAAAAAATACAAACTAAGTGGTAACCGTCTAATCTGTGTCTTCTTCGGTGGTGGTGGCAATGGTTCCACAACATCTCTTCCATATATCAAAAGACTTATCAAAAACAACCTTAACCTCGATATAATCTTCATTGCTGGTAAGAACGAAAAATCCCAAGAACGTGTTAATAAATACATCGAAGAATATCACGCTACTAATATAAGAGTAATCGGCTATGCCACAAACGTACCAGAACTCTTACAACTATGTGATTTCGTAATATCTAAACCCGGAGGAGCTCAAAGTACCGAATGTCTCTACTTCAATAAACCAATTTTAATGATAAACTCTTCCGGTGGTCAAGAAGTAGCCAACTACAAATACTTCACCAAAAACGGCTATGGCCGTCGCTTTAGAACATCCTGGGGCCTAAATAACTTTGTTAAAGACATCGTAAATAACCCTAAGATACTAACTAAAATGCAAAAAAACATGGCTAAAAACCATAACGAACAAGCCATTCAAAAACTATATGAACTAACAGAAGACTTACTAAAAAATAATAAATCAAATAACTAGAGACCTCAAAAATCTCTTTTTTCTTACCCTTAAATTTGCTATAATACTATTAGAGTAGAAAGAGGCTATTTATGAAAGAAGATATAACGAAAATTATTAATACAATCAAAATATTAGGTATCGATATGATTGACAACGCTAAAAGTGGTAATCCTGGTATAACCCTAGGAGCTGCCCCCATTATGTATACCTTATACGCTAACCATATCAACATTAACCCAAGCGACCCAACTTGGTACAATAGGGATAGATTTGTTATGTCTTCAGCTCATGGCTCCGCTCTTTTATATGCCACTTTATACCTAGCTGGTTATGATATTAAATTAGAAGACCTAACTAAGTATCGTAGATTAAATTCCAATATGCCAGGATACCCCGAATTAAATAAAACTAGTGGTGTTGATTATACCACGGGTCCTCTAGGCGAAGGCCTTGCCGCCGCTGTCGGTATGGCTATGTCTGAAAAATACCTAGCAAGTACCTTAAATAACATCGTCAAAAAACAACGTCTTATCAACCATAACGTCTACTGCTTAGTAAGTGATGGCGACTTAGAAACCGGACTATCCCTAGAAGCTGCCTCCCTAGCGGGCCAATATAACCTTGGTAATCTAATTGTATTATATGACTCCAATGACATGACCCAAGACGGCGAGATAACTAAATCAAACAAAGAAAACATCCTAAAACGTTTCGATGCCTGCGGCTGGCAAACTGACTTTGTAAGCGACGGCACCAGTGTCGATAAAATCGATAAAGCTATCAAACGTGCCAAAAGAGTAACCAATAAACCAAGTATAATCGAAATTAAAACTATTATTGGTAAAGACTCCTTCAACCAAGGAACCAACATTGTTCATGATAAACCACTATCCCTAGACGACATGAAAAACCTAAGAACCGCCTTAAAAATCAATACCGGCAAATTTGAAGTTATGAAAAGTACCGTTGATAAATTTCGTAACTTAATTCATAAACGTTGTGATAAAAACTATAAACTATGGCAAGAATACTATACTGAGTTTAAAAAAACTAACATCAAAGAAGTTCAAAACTTTGTTAACTTTATCGAAAATAAAAACTTAGGCTTTGAATTCAATGCCAATAACTTCAAAATTCAAGCTACCTACGAAGAAGAACTTCGCGAATCAAACTCTAAAATCATGAACATCATTGCCAGTAGAACTCCCTTTTTCTTAGGTGGTAGTAGTGACTTATTCAGCGCTTGCAAAACTTATCTAACTAGAGAATCTGATTTTACCTCTAAATCATACTACGGAAAAAATATTTACTTTGGTGTCCGTGAACACGCTATGGGTAATATCATAAATGGTATGGCAACCTATGGTCTTATTCCTTTTGGCTCAACCTTCCTAAAATACTTTGACTATCAAAAAGATGCCTTAGTAAGTGCGGCAATCATGAATATTCCTGTCGTTTATATCTATACCCATGACGGGGTTGCCATAAGTGAGGACGGCCCAATATCCAGTTCCTTCGAACAACTAACTACTTTAAGAAGTATTCCTAATTTACTAACATTAAGACCTGGAGATATTAACGAAGTCATTGGTTCCTGGGATGTCATAATTAATCAAAAACGCCCAACCGCCTTAATAATTTCTAAAGAAAATATCCATATTCTAGGTGGAACTAAATCTAACCAAGTAAGTAAAGGCGCTTATATTGTTCGTAAAGAAAAAAATAAACTAGACGGTATAATCATAACCTCTGGCTTAGAACTAACAACATCCCTAATAATTGCCGAAGAACTATCTAATGAATATGATTTACGTGTCGTATCCTGTGTTAGCCAAGAATTATTTCAAGAAACAGATGATGCTTATAAACAAGAAGTCCTAGGCGGTAGTGCTAAAATAATTGCTATCGAAGCCTCTAACTCTATGTCTTGGTTAAGATTTACATCTCAAGATAAGATAATAGGCATTGATAAATTTAGTACTAGTGGTCACCCTAAAGAAGTATTAAAAGCTCTTGATTTTGATATTGATACTATTAAAGAAAGAATAATTAATATTTTAAAAAAGTAACTTAGACACTCGAAAAAAGAGTGTCTTTATATATACCTAAAAAACTATGTAATACAAGTAAAATATTGGATAATGAAGCATAAAAGTACAAAAAAACAAAAATTGTAGAAATTTTAAAAAAATGCAAAGAAAAAAAAGAAAATCAGGGGTATACCGGTAATATATATTATTAGAGGGAGAGATTTATGGTGGTAAATCTCTCTTTTTTAGAAGAAGGTGAAAACACATGAAAAAACCACCTAAGAAAAAGAATAAAAAGAAGAATGTTACTTCGGTAATAATTACTGATTTTGTGTTTAAGAAAATACTTCTTGAGAATACGGATTATGCTGCTAAAATCATTTCTTGGATTTGTAATCTTGAGTATGAAAAAGTAATTAAGGGTCATTTTATTGATCCAAACCTTTCGGCAAAAAAAGCCATAGAAGTACACCGGGTTGGCGACTTAATCTATAAAATTGACGATAACACTTATGTTGATATTGAAGCATACAATAAGTATTCAAGAAATACTGACTTGAAAAATTTAGACTATCAAAACCGAGCTGTTTCTAGATTTTCAGTAACGATGGATAAACGAGGTAAGAAAACTTACAATACCGATATCAAAATATACTTTATTGCCATGTATGGAAGTTCATTAAAAAGTATGCCATTTATAAATCATGATATTACGTATAGCGAAGGCTTTAACAATAGTCAATTTATAGAAATTAGCTATGTTTGTCTTGACAAGTTAGAAACTATCAAATATACTAAAGGCAAACAAGAAATATACGAGTATTTCTAACGATACAATATCCTCAAGTCTACATATTCCAATTGAAAAAGTTGAAGAAATATTAAATTCAAAAAGTCTAAAACTAAAAAGAATACATTAATGAGGCAAAGAAGAGTATGTTAATGTTTTACAAAGAAGACGGAAGCTATGATATTGAGGCTTTTTATAAGCAAAGACTTATTGATGAGTATCAAGAAGGCTATGGTGTTGGTGAGGATATTGGCCAGGCCAACGGAATAAAGATTGGCAAGAAACAAGGCATAAGTATTGGCGAAACCCGTGGCCGCAAACTTGACCAAAGGTTAGAACGTACAAATATTATTACCAACTTATCTAATAGAGGATTATCAAATGATGAGATAGCCAATGTTACGTCTATATCTATTGAAGAAGTTGAAAAAATACTTGATCCCGATAGCTTAAAACTAAAAAGAAAAGTTCATTAGATAAACGCAATATAATGAAATTAGATTTATTATGCCTGCCTAACAAAAAATAAATCAAAAATAACCATTAAAAAGGTTGACGTGCAAAAAAATGTTTGCTATCATGAATTAGAAAG